>WUQV01000266.1 GCA_009889585.1 Candidatus Bathyarchaeota archaeon
CGTACCAGTAGCTCTATGAATGTCTAAGCCTAAGAAGAGGTTTAATAATGGGACGTTAAAGATCCCTCCTCCTATTCCCATGATGGCAGCTAAGAAGCCTATGATGAACGCAGCTATAAAGAGCAAGACATCTATCATAAGCTAAGGTTCCCCTATTCACGCCCTTTAAGCTGTAGACCTGCTCACCCTCATAAGGTTAAAAGAAAGCTGCGGTCCTATAAAGGCCTTTATTTCCTTTAAGCCCCTTAGCAGAGCTATGTTAAGTTTATCAAAAGATAAATTCTATATTACGTAACTTTCGTTCGGGTACTCCGGTAAGTACCTGTCCCTCCTGTCCACGCAAACCGTTACGACCTTAGCTCCCCTACCTAACTTCCTCGCTACCTTTAGGGCTGCATAAACGTTTGCTCCAGAGGATATGCCGCAGAAGATGCCTTCCTCTTGGCAGAGCTTATTCGCCATATTCCTAGCTTCTTCATGGGTAACGTGCACGATTTCGTCTGGGAGCCCCTTCTCAACTATCTCTTCGATAATGAGCTTCCTCTTAGGCACCCCTAGCTTCTCTAGGAAGTTGCTTAAGAAGCCTGTTGCAGCCCACTCCTCTATGGTCTTAGCGTCCTTCGGCTCAACCCCTACGACGTTAGCTCTCACCGGTTTCTCGCTTAAAGCCTCAGCCACACCCAAAAGCGTCCCGCCGGAGCCGATCGAGGCTACGAACGCGTCTATCTCCGTACCTAGTTGCTCGAGGATTTCCATTCCTGTCCCTTCTTTATGAGCTAACGTATTGTCCACGTTAGACATTTGATCGGCCCACCAGAAGGACTCGTCCTTTCCCTCTAAATCGTAACACGCCTTCATGCATAAGCCGAAGACGGCTGCTGCGTACTGCTGCCTTGATAATCCTCTGAGAAGATCTTTATACTCGCTTATCTCAACTGGTTCAACTTCAGCGCCGAATATCTTCATCATCTTAATCCTATCCTCAGGGTTATAGGATCCCGTCCATTGAGAGGGAATGAGAACACGAACCTTGTAGCCTTTTACGCCGCCTACGAAGGATAAGGCTATGCCCGTGTTCCCGCTGGTTGCTTCGACGATCGTCCCTCCCTTTTTAAGCCTACCCTTCGCCTCAGCTCCTTCAACCATCTTCAGAGCGATCCTGTCCTTTATGCTCCCGCTGGGATTCATGTACTCGCATTTGACGAAAACGCTTGCTTCAAGGCCCTTCGTCACCCTCTTAAGTCGGATCATCGGCGTATTCCCGATGAGCTCAAGCGTGCTTTCAACTAACCTCAACGTCTCTCACCTCCGCACCTCGGCTTAAAACGGCTATTCGATTTTTAAAACTATGCTCTAACCGCCTGCCTCTAAGCGGCGGCTACGGCGTTCTTAACTCATCGCTAGGCAAAGGATCATAGGTGCTGGCCATACTATTACTTGGGATTTCATGAAGGCGGTAAAATTAGGCGAACGTATTCAGGGAAGGGCGATAGCCTTTCGCTAGATAAGTTAAAACTATTGGAAGGTATAAGGAGGAAGTATCAAAGTAAGGTTCAAGTAATTGATCAGATCATAAGTGGAAGTAAAAGGAAGTGGAAAGGAATGAGTGGGGTCAAATTTCTACATAGTAAGGAGATAATGCTTTTATATGTTAGGTTATAACTCTCACTTCATTAGTATATCGCTTGACATACGTTACGCATAATATAGTATGTGAAAAATCGCCCCTATTTTTGTCATCGCAAATTGTAGTTTATATCGAAGAAGGGCCTATGCTTTAGAAGCACGTATTCAAGGTTCGTGTAGAGTCGACCAATAGAAGTATACAACGCGGCTTAGAATTGGATAAGGAAAACTCTCGAAAAGGTTCAAAAAAGCCTTCGCATTATTTCCTCCGAGATATTGAGTAAAAGAAGGCCGAATTATAAGGCCGTGTTAAATGTGCATCTACGTCCTTCCACATGAACTTCCCTCTGAGGAATGATGTTTATAACGCATTAGTTAAAACTTGATAAAGAAAGTACCTCTCAATAAGAGCCTGGCTAGGAAACGCGGTGCTTAACGTTATTTTAGTGGGGCACTTATGCATAAGCTTTATTTTAGTCTGTCGGAAATCCAATCTCCTACTTACCATCAAAAGAGGCCTATCGAGGTAAGCCGAGGCCCCTGCACCTTAAATGAAATCTCTCTTAGATGCTATTCTCCTATATCTCGAGGGCTTTAATCTAGGCTGAGACGCTCGTTCGAGTATCTTCTGACAGACTGAGCTAAAGTTAGCGTAGAAGCGCGAATAAAGCGAGCTATGAAAGGGGATCTTAGGCAGCTGTCACAAAGGCATGGGAGACGCTGATTCCTTCGATTGCTCGCTAGCGGCTACGGGGTGCCTTGATCGTAATCGCCTGAAGCACCTTAATCTCAGAACAAGCTTTAACTACCCGAGCGACGAAATTATAATGACGAAATGTCCTTAGCCCAACGGAGGCTTCTTAATGAGGTCAGCGCTCTGCTCGATAAATCTGTCACCGTTGTCTCTGTCGACGGAAGGTTTTATCGCGGAATCCTCGTTGGCATAGACCCTGATCGGTTAAACCTCTGCTTAGCGAACGCGATCGACGATAAAGGCCAATCCTTCCACAGGGTCTTCTTAAGCGGCAACGTGGTCTCTCAGATCCTAGCGGCCGAGGCACCATTCGACTTGAAGTCATTAGCTGAGAGGCTTGAGAGGGTATTTCCGACGATGGTAAAGCTTTACGAGGACAAGGGCTTCATACTCGTTATGGAAAAGGTGAAGGTGACGGAAGAAGGAGTCGTCGAAGGCACGGGCCCGGCTGCTGAACGCGTCCAAAGGATTTACGAGCAGTTCGTAAGCGAGACGAAAGGACGTTAGCGTTACGTTAAAACGTTAAACGAGCTGGCGGAGCTCCGCCTTTATCGCGCCTCTTAAGATGCCGAACGACCTTAGGATGCCCTCGATAGCTTCAGCGGAGGCGTTCAAACGGCTTACGTCAACTTTGATGCGTAAGAATTTACAAAGAGCGTTTAGAACCTCTCGAGCGGCGATAGCATCCGGATGGAACCCGGAGGTCTCAGCGAGCAAACAGAAGCCCTTAAGCCCTCTGAGCTTCCCGAGGCCTATTAACAAGCCAGCTAGGCCGAAGACGTTTCCGCCGCCAAGGGGCTCGGCCCCGAGGCTCATGGCGTCTCGAGCCGCTTCGGCATCGGAGGCCGAGAAGTACAGCTTAGGGCGTTCGACCACGCCCTCCCTTCTTAAGCCGCCGATCGTTACGACGTAACGACACCCAAGGCGTTCGACTATATCTAAGATGCGGCCGCTTAGCTCGTATTGTCCGAACGTCGTTAAAGCCTGCGTATTCCCGTATAGGATTATGACGTCCATTTCGCCCTCCCTCCCCTTGTAGTAATATAGCTCATTAACAGGCCCTCTCACCCCTCCTTCATGAGACGTTACGCTAAGGTCTTGGAAGGCTGGAGAACGTATTTCCGCGAAGAGCTCTGCCTTTAGCTCTTGTAATAGGTGGAAGGCGACGATGTTGGCGATGAACCCTATCCCAGGAAGCCCTTCGATTAAGATCGGGTCATTTAGCTTAGGCCACTTAAGCACTTTGATCATACAACTTGCGACCATCGACGGCCCCCTTAAGTAATGCAAATTCAAGTATATGAACGAGCTTTTCCCACGCCAACGATCGAATTATCGCTAAGGGAGGCGTTGAGGAGGCCCTCGTTTAAACGGGAAAGATCCATGATGGGGCTGCTGAGGTTGACCTCTTGCTCTGCCTCATGAGTCTCAAGGGCTCTTCGGCTTTAAGGTGGAGATCCCTAGCAACTTTAAATCTATAGCTGGAGGGCCTCTTTCAACCCTCAGATCGGCTTAAGGCTATTCATAAAGCTTGAAATAGCTTTGAGGAGGACTTCGCTGGCATGCCTTATAAAGATGAAAAGGTTCTCCGCACATAAGGACTCGCCCTCAGAGCCGAACATGTCCTTTGAAATAAAGGAGCGGGATTTGCTAGCGAGGATAGGGAGGCTTAGGACTAAAAGCGGGATCGTAGAGACTCCTGCTTTACTGCCCGTTGTAAACCCAGCCGTACAACCTATCCAACCGAAGGCCATGGGGGACGAGCTAAACTGCAAGGCCATCATCGTTAACGCTTACTTGATCAAGAGGCGCCTTGGGGAGGAAGCCATTCGAACGGGCATTCATAAGCTGTTGGACTTCGACGGGGTGATAATGACGGATTCTGGGGCTTATCAAATCCTCGTATACGGCGAGGTTGAGACGAGCCCCGAGGAAATCGTCCGTTATCAAGAGGATATCGGCTCGGATATAGCGACGATACTCGACGTCCCCACGGGTTGGGAGGCTTCGGAGGATTACGCGAGGTGGACCGTCGAGGAGACGTTGCGAAGGGCGAGGGCGTTGGCCAACGTCAAGACACGCGAGGGCATCCTTTGGGTGGGGCCCGTTCAAGGCGGACGTTACATAGGGTTAGTCGAGGAGTCAGCTCGAAGGATGAAGGAGCTCCCGTTCGATATATACGCCCTTGGGAGCCCGACGCCCGTTATGGAACAGTACCTTTTCGACTTACTCGTCGATATGATCGCAGCGGCTAAAGCAAACCTGCCGTTGGATAAACCGCTTCATTTGTTCGGAGCTGGACACCCGCTTACGTTCGCGTTAGCCATCGCCTTAGGTTGCGATTTGTTCGATTCAGCGGCATACGCCATCTACGCGCGCGAAGGTCGTTACATGACTGAATGCGGAACGATAAAATTGGATAGGCTAAAGCATCTTCCGTGTTCCTGCCCCGTTTGCGCGAAGGACGATCTAAAGAACCTACTCGATATGCCTAAGGACGAACGAGAGCGCCAGTTAGCAAGGCATAATCTTTACGTTTGTTTCGCCGAGTTAAAGAAGGTAAAGCAATCGATTGGGGAAGGAAGGCTTTGGGAGCACTTGACGTTAAGGGCCTACGGTCACCCGGCTTTGCTTACGGCGTTAAAGAAGTTGGAAAGGTATAAGGACCTCTTAGAGAAACAGGCCCCTGTGACGAAAAGGGGTGGGTTGTTTTTCTACGGCTACGTAGATTTAATAAGGCCCGAGGTCGTTCGCCATCGAAGGCGCTTATTGGAGAGGTATTCCCCGCCAGAGGGAACGATCCTCCTTTTATTACCTCAGGCTAAAACGAAGCCTTTTCACGAGTCCGAGGAGGTAAGGGCCTTCTTTAAAGCTCTTCGTCAAGAGCTAGGCGAGAAGGCTGAAGAAATCCACGTTTGTACGTACGCTGCGCCTTTCGGCGTGGTGCCTACGGAGTTAGACGACGTTTATCCGCTTTCACAACATGAGGTGGCCATGCCCCTTGATGCGGAGATGGTTGAGCACGTAGCGAATTGTATCGCTGAATACATTCGGACGAAAGGCTACAAGAGGGTAATTCTCCTGAATGACGTAGAAACTTGGAGGGGAAGGGTTAAAGTCGCTTGTCGATTAGCGTGTGAAGAGAAGGGCATCCCGTTCGATGCCTTAGAGGTTAAAAGTTACGGCAGAAGATGGAACGAAGGAACTTTAAGGAGCTCAATCGCCTTAATAAAGAATGCTCTCCTCGGAATTCCGTCGGCTTAACGTGGGCCTTCAATTTCATTACGATTGTATTAAAGGATGGCTTACTATTGCGCGCTCCAATTGAACGTTAAGGTGATGCCTCTCATGCGAGGCGTGCCGTTTAAGTCCGCATTCGTAAGGGAGTTAAATAGGCTGTTGGAGAATGCCTAGGCAATTCATTCCTTCCTCATGACCTCGTATATGATCCTTTTACGTTGACGTTCGATCGATACCTTAACCTTCCTCCCCTCTTTTACGTCAAAGGCCCTGACCACTTCTATCGGAATGGTCACCGTAAGACTTTCGGATCTATTGATCTTTCAATTTTCTTAACGAGATTCTGTTTTATACCCTGCTAAGGATCCGATTGCTGAGGGTATAACATTCAATTCTCTTAACGAGATTCCGGACGCTCGATTAGTTTCAGCCACGCTGCATATCAGTTGCTTTCAATTCTCTTAACGAGATTCCGGTCGAATAATTCCTAAGATGAGGCCAAACTTATGGTATCACGCTTTCAATTCTCTTAACGAGATTCCAATGATTTTCGAGATATGCGCTGCGGTTGCATTAGTTTTCTTTCAATTCTCTTAACGAGATTCGCTCGTTCAACGCTTGAGTTAGCTAAAGCTTTTTCGATAACTTTCAATTCTCTTAACGAGATTCCTTCAAGTATATGCAAAAGCATTGACTCAACCTTCAGTATTTTCTTTCAATTCTCTTAACGAGATTCCCCTACTACCTTGGAAAGCGCATAATTCAATCGAATTTAATGACTTTCAATTCTCTTAACGAGATTCCCCTTGACCCTTTTACAGGTTTCATGGCGGCATAGGATGACTTTCAATTCTCTTAACGAGATTCCCGACGAAGTCAACGAACTCGACGTTCTTCGATCCGCACCACTTTCAATTCTCTTAACGAGATTCCGCCGCTTCATGCAAAATAGATGGAATCTACCGTCACTTCTTTCAATTCTCTTAACGAGATTCCAATATTACAAAGATGGCGTACTCGAACACTTCAGGTTTACTTTCAATTCTCTTAACGAGATTCCGCCATAAGGCTTGCTTATACGAAGGGGGTCATAGATGACTTTCAATTCTCTTAACGAGATTCCTCGGACGTGAGCTGCCAATTAGATGATCCCTTAATCGATCTTTCAATTCTCTTAACGAGATTCCCCATTCTGCGGGGAGAGCGAATACGTGAAGATCCTCGGCCTTTCAATTCTCTTAACGAGATTCTTTGTTCGAAAAGGGCGGAAAGCTTATCGGTTTTCATACTTTCAATTCTCTTAACGAGATTCAGGGATATTTAGATGAATTCGACCTTGTGAGCATTCTTACCTTTCAATTCTCTTAACGAGATTCAGGTTAGGGAAGGCTTGTTATCAACCATGTTAAAGCCTTTCTTTCAATTCTCTTAACGAGATTCCTAGAAATGAGAAAGCGAGGGATACCGACGGAGAAGGAAGAAGCTTTCAATTCTCTTAACGAGATTCAGCGAAGATTGACGTTTTGAAGAAAGAGATTAAAATTACTTTCAATTCTCTTAACGAGATTCCTATCTTTTTAACGACAAGTTGAAGCTTAGGGGTCGAATGCTTTCAATTCTCTTAACGAGATTCATCGTAAAGGCGATAATGAAAGATTGCTTTCCAGATGAGCTTTCAATTCTCTTAACGAGATTCCTATCAAGTCCAAGTGGATCGCTATGGGCTGTGATGGCTTTCAATTCTCTTAACGAGATTCTGCGTCTTTGGAATGTTTATTAGCTCTCCTATTTGTTTTCTTTCAATTCTCTTAACGAGATTCAACGTTACAGTTAAAAATATTGGCAAATGATACCTGATTTCTTTCAATTCTCTTAACGAGATTCTTGGTAAGTGGCTTTATGATAGCGTAGCTGTTTTTGGTAAACTTTCAATTCTCTTAACGAGATTCACCTACTACGGGCTCGGTTTCAGCTTACAGGATAAGATCTACTTTCAATTCTCTTAACGAGATTCGTTGGATAGGAAGATCATTCTGAAAATAGCGGCGTTATTCTTTCAATTCTCTTAACGAGATTCAGAGGAAGAGGAGGAGCTAGAAGAGGAGCTTTTCTAGGGCAACTTTCAATTCTCTTAACGAGATTCACGTGGACGTTTACTCCATCCTACCTATCGAAGTCGTTGACTTTCAATTCTCTTAACGAGATTCCATCATCGCAATACTCCAAGTGAATTGCTCCCTTCGCACCCTTTCAATTCTCTTAACGAGATTCTAAAAAGGGAGATCGAAAAGCTAAAGAAAACCCTCGCAACTTTCAATTCTCTTAACGAGATTCTTCCCCCCACATTTTTGAACCGCTTCTTAAAGCGCTTACTTTCAATTCTCTTAACGAGATTCCTGAGGTTGAGCGAAGTCCCGAAGTTGATCGCAAACGTAAACTTTCAATTCTCTTAACGAGATTCCGCCCCTCCGAAGAAAAGCCCGTCGATTTTGCTCGTATGTACTTTCAATTCTCTTAACGAGATTCCAGGGTTCATCCTCGCTTGTTCTCCCGCCTTCAACATTTTCTTTCAATTCTCTTAACGAGATTCAAGGTATGACTTCGCCTTTCCCGCGGTCGTCGCAACGTACTTTCAATTCTCTTAACGAGATTCTGCTCAATGAAGTAGCTGCTTTTATTGAAAAAAGGACTTTCAATTCTCTTAACGAGATTCAGGGAAGGAGTGGCTGTTATCCGCGAGCCCGTGGCGCTTCTTTCAATTCTCTTAACGAGATTCCTCATAAGCGGTTTAGCGAAATGTTCTTTAAAGAAAACTTTCAATTCTCTTAACGAGATTCTAACGCTCAACTTCTCGTTTAGCTCCCTCATCGACATCTTCTTTCAATTCTCTTAACGAGATTCGATTATTCAGGGAAAAGCATTGGGTTTAGAATTGAAGGTATCTTTCAATTCTCTTAACGAGATTC
>WUQV01000267.1 GCA_009889585.1 Candidatus Bathyarchaeota archaeon
CTGATGCAAGAGTTGCGATTCCTCACGAAAAGAGCTCATTAACGATCAGTAGACCCCTAGATAAACGGAGGGCCTTCTGCACCTCTCACTCTATTCATTACTCACTCTTGAAGTTCTTTAAGATTACATAATGCTTGGATTTTCATCAACGCACGTCGTGAAGTCTACTTTAAGCAGTACTCTCGCATCCAAGACCTTTGCACACCTTCCGTCTACAGCTATAGGGTTCAGATCCATCTCACTTATCACAGGCTCTTCCAAAGCCATCCTTGAGACTAGCAGGAGGATGTCGGCTAAGGCTTGGATATCTACAGAGGGGATGTTCCTATAGCCCTTCAGAATCGGGTAGCCCTTTATTTCAGTTATCATATCCATGGCATCCTGTTTATCGATTGGACATATACGGAACGATACGTCCTTAAGGATCTCTACAAATACGCCCCCTAAGCCAAACATGATGACTGGCCCAAACTGCCTATCCCTCTTAAGCCCAACTATCACTTCGATCGGCGTAGGGACCATTTCCTGCACGAGCACGCCTATAACCATTGCATTTGGTAAGTACTTCTTAACACTTTCATGGATTCTCGTGTAGGATTCTTGAAGCTCATCGTCGTTCATTATGCTCACCATAACTCCTCCCACGTCTGACTTATGCGCTATGTCAGGCGATATTACCTTGAGTACGACCGGATAGCCTATCCTACGGCCGAGCTCGACGGCCTGCTCCAACGTGTTAGCTACGCCATATTTCGCCACAGGGATACTGTAAGTTTCACAAAGCTTCAAAGCTTCATGAAGCAAGAGCGACCTCCTTCCAGAAGCCAGTGCGTTCTTCAGGATATCCTTCATCCTAAGCTCACCCCATATTTATGCCTTAATATCCTGCCATATTCCACCAAGCTCCATATGGCCTTTGCAGCAAGCTCATTAGTAGGGAACGTGGGAATGCTGTTTTCCTCAAGCGTCTTCATCAAGTGATCCCAAACTCCCTCAGGATAAGCTAGGCAGACAGAGACTGGCTTCCCGTGAGCCTTATGACACTCTATTACCTCTTGAACTGGAACCTTAAGGAAATCCCCGTACCAAGAGTAGAGGTAGCCTATCACAACCGCATCTACGCACTCATCTTCGAAAACGGCCTTAATGACCTCGCCGGATTTCTCTCCCTCAGCAGCTAAGAGACCTAAGTCGACGGGGTTATGGCGCATGGTCATGGGGGGTACAATCTCATCTATCCTTGATTTAGTTTTGTATGAAAACTCGGCTAATTTTAACCCCATCCTCTCACAGGTTTCAGCTAAGATCATACCTGGCCCAGCGGTTAAGGATATCACAGCAACTCTATTCCCCCTAGCGGGAGGTTGATATGCCAATGCCTTCGCCATCGATACCAGCTCTATGCAGTCGTCAGCTTGTATGATTCCTACTTGTCTAAAAGCTGCATCATAAAGCATGTAATCTCCTGCCAACGACCCTGTATGCGAAAGCGAGGCAACGTCTGCCTTTGAAAACCTGCCAACCTTGTACACTACTATAGGCTTATGCGGAACGACCCTTCTTGCTGCATCCATTAATCTTCTTGGATCATCCACCCCCTCCACGTATATAGCTATGCTCCTGGTATCTTCATCTGTTAAAAGATAGTCAAGCATCTCTGGAAAGTCAACGTTTAACCTGTTCCCAATGCTTAAGACCTTGCTAAAACCTATGCCATACTTAAGCGCGTACGGCATTATCGTATGACAAACCCCTCCACTCTGGGCTACGAGGGCGATGTTGCCAGCCTTTAGCTTAGAGAAGGCAGGCGTAAAGCTGGCATTCAAGCTAGCATGAAGGTTCACTACGCCGAAGGTATTCGGTCCAATCACCTTGATTCCATACTTTTTAGTCACCTTCGCCAGCTCATTATGATATTTATCCCCATCGCAAAGGTAAGCCTCTCTAAACCCTGCCCCTATTACTATAGCTCCCTTAACTCCCTTCCTTCCACACTCCTCCATAACCTGTACCACCTGCTCTCGCGGTACTATTACAACCGTTAAGTCGACTTGATCCGGGATAGTCTCGACTGAGGGGTAAGCCTTTAAGTTGAGGAGATAGTCATACTTTGGGTTAACAGGGTATATCTTGCCCGCATACCCTCCTTCAATCAAGCTTACTAGAACGTGGTTCCCCATCTTAAGAGGGTTTTCTGATGCTCCCACTATCGCTATGGATCGCGGGTTAAAGATGTAGTGCAGCATCTCTACTACAAGCTCGTTAAAGAGTTATTTAAAGCTTCATGGGGCTTTCATAAGAGATCCATCATCTGAAGACTTAATAAGCGAACAGCTTTCCGCGTTGAAGGTATTTCCCTAGATTAGTTGTATCCAAAGCTTAGCCTAAGGCTCCACCAACTGTGCTTGAGCCCAAATTTCTGATACAAAGTTTTCGAAGAGAGACATCGATAAATATATTAAAGACCTTGTTGTCATCGTACTGCCGACAAGGCTTCACATTCTCTGATTCTCCAGCTATGGGAGTACACCTATATCCTCCAAGATCACCACGCTCATCACCGTATATTTCCTTCCTCAGTTAGCACCATCCCACTACTATCTTTGAGCCTATGTAGCTTATATGAGCAAAGAGAGTAACATTTAACCATCTGCCCTCGCGCTTTAAAGACATTCGGCCTCAGGCTTTACACAACTTCCTCAGGAAGTATTAATCTACCTAATGCTTACTCATGGGGTTTGTAACGTTAATCACATTATGTCAGACTCGTTAGGAGCAAAACTTTGAGGACACCGTAAATACAAGCCTTTATGCACGAGCCATATCTATCGCACCTATCTTGTATTGATGATGAAACGATCACCTGACTCGTCCTTGTAGCCGTGATATGCTAACAACATAAACCCTAACGAAGCCCAACCTCCTTCTCGTAAAGGGCCTTTGCGAATAACGCAGCCCCTACGGCCCCTGCTATGATCGGATCCAGCCTAGGCGTTAACGTCTTAATCCCCAATATTCGTTCTAACCTTTGGACTATCCCCGCGTTCTTGGCCACGCCACCCGTGAATACTAAGTCCCTCTCGACGCCTACGCGCATCAACAGGTCGGCGACACGACTCGCCATAGCGGCGTGATAAGCGGCGGCCACTTCCTCCTTAGACCGTCCCTGACGTAATAACGTTAAGGCCTCGGCCTTAGCGAAGATGACGCAGGTGTTGCTGACGGGAGGGGGCTCTCGGTCGATGTTAAGCGATACCTCGCCTAGGTGTTGGATCGGGACGCCGATTAAGTCGGCGAAGACCTCAAGGCCCCTGCCCGTCCCGGCGGCGCACTTATCGTTCATTAAGAAGGATATGACGCGGCCCATCTCATTGCACCTTATGGCCTTACAATCCTGACCTCCTATGTCAAGGATTGTTCTGACGGTAGGCCCGTAGATGTAATGAGCGCCTTTCGCATGACAGGCTATCTCGGTAATCGTCCTCCTTGCGAATGGGACGTTAACCCTTCCGTAGCCCGTCCCTACGACGTAATGAAGGTCTTCTACTCTCAAACCAGTGCCTTCTAAAGCCAATTCCATCGCTTTGATGGCTGCCCCCTCGCTTGAGCCGCCCGTCCTCATCACGGAGTATGCGTAAGGCTCACCGTCGAGGAGTATCGCCGCCTTGCTCCCGACGGAGCCCACGTC
>WUQV01000268.1 GCA_009889585.1 Candidatus Bathyarchaeota archaeon
AGCGGCCATTAAAGTTAAGTTGCCGAACTGAAGAAAAGATTCCCAGCGGCTTGATAGGTTAATTCGGAGGCCTCTTCGCTGTTAGTTAGCAGTTTTTCTTTAACTTCCTTAACTTGTTGAGTACGACTAACTTCGAGCTGAAGTGCGAACGTATGAAGGCACGAGGTTAGGGCTCCTCGTCCATCTTCGATCGAGGGAAGCGGTTAGGCGACAGGCCATCCTTAAGGATTATGTTCAATCGATAGATAAGCTTAAATGGCTCTCCTCCTGTAAATAATACGATGAGCTTAACGAGGGCTCTCATTAAAAGGGCGTTCGATAGGTTCCTGTTAATACTCGTGATGGTCGTATTAGTCTTCATCTTGGTCCGCGTCGTCCCTACGTACGTCTTCGGCGAAGACCCGTTTTGGCTTTACATAAGGGCTCAGATGATGCCCGGCGAGCCCATCGAGGCATTGATCGATGAGTACAAGAAGCTCTTCGGGCTGGGGGAACCTCTTTTCCCCAATCAATTTTTGAAGTACCTTCATTCGCTATTCACGCTTAACTTCGGGTCCTCGCTCATAAGGAGGCGAGCCGTCATAGAGGAGTTCGCCGAACGGCTGCCGAATACTTTGCGTTAAACATATTGACCGTGATCTTCTATTATGCCATCGGGTTCTCATTAGGATGGTACACCGTGACGAAAAGGGGGAAAGGCGTAGAGTCGGCCATCATGAGCGTGAGCATTTGGTCTTACATCATGCCAGGGTGGCTCATGGGCATACTTTTCATCATATTGTTCGCGTACATCCCACGCGTTGCGTTCGACCTTAAGATATTCCCCATGCCGCCTTATACGCCGCCAAGGCTTCCGACGGTGGACTTCTTAGGCTTTAAGATCCCGATCATAACCATCGAGTACCTTTGGTACTTATCGCTGCCGGTGATCGCGCTCGTCGTAGCGGCCTTCGGAGGCCTAGTGTACTATACGAGGCAGTTAACGGTCTCGGAACTCGGTCAAGATTACATTTTGACGGCGAAGGCTAAGGGCTTAAGTGAAATGACGATAATGAGGAAGCACGTATTTCGAAACGTTCTTCCGCCTGTGATAACGATGATAGGATTCGCCATACCAGGCCTTTTCACAGGGTCGATCTTAGTCGAGACCGTGTTCTCGTATTACGGCATGGGCCTTTTGCTTTGGGAGGCTTTGCAATCAAGCGATTATCCAATAGTTCAATCTTGGTTCTTTATATATGCGATAATGTTCAGTATATCGCTTTATATAGTTGATATTATTATGATAAAGATTGATCCAAGGGTGAGGTTAAGGTAAAAATGGCTAAAGTAATTACAAAGGCGGAGTTTACAAGGTATAAGCGACAGTTATTCGTAAAGGCGTTAAAGGACTTTTGGCGTCAGTACAAAAGGAGGAAGATGGGCTTAGTCGGCTTGTTCATATTAGTATTATTCGCTGCAATGGGCTTAGCCGCTCCCGTCATAGCCCTTTACGACCCGCTCGTGGAGAAGGTGTTCGTAGAACCTACTGTGCCGCCGGAGTGGATGAGGTGGATCTCCCCAGCTCATAGAGATCTGCCGAGGGCCGAGTTCTACGCGCTTAACCCAAGGGATGCGAAAGTTGAGAAGGGCGGAATAGCCCCTGAGGCGCTTAAGTTCAGCGGAGCTGAGCACTCCTTAATTGCTTACGAAAATCCGACCGATGCAAGCGGTATTTCGTGGATTTCGTTAAGTCATACGATCGATTACCCATATAAGACGTTAAAGACTTTCGTCGTAAGGTTCGATATAGACGTTGAGAATCTTCAAGAATATGATGTTTTTGAAGGAAAAGGCCTTCGAGTTAGGCTATCCTTATTTATAAGGGATGAAAGAGGTGGTAGGGAGTATGATATATTGATAGATAAACATAAGCATTGGATCTTAAGAAGTGAGCGTAGGGGGTTGAAGATTTACTCTACTGAAATGGAGCTAAGGCGACTCCATGAACTTCCAACCGGAGTGGAGCTAGCCGAGAGGATCTTTAGAAGCGCTGGTAAGTATGCGCTCGTCCTTAACGTGACGATTCACGATGCAGGGGCCATTAAACTCGATCGAGCTAAGGCCTTGACCATTAGGATATCGCCCATCAACTTCGAAATCAAGGGCATGCTTCACGGGCTCCTCGGCACCAATTACATGTCGCAAGATGTTTGGTCTCAATTCGTACATGGGATTAGGATATCCTTCACCGTCGGCTTACTAGTCGCGGCCACAGTCCTTCTCATCGGTGTTGTACTCGGCCTCATAGCCGGCTACAAAGGAGGCACG
This sequence comes from Candidatus Bathyarchaeota archaeon, assembly GCA_009889585.1. Classification (GTDB taxonomy): domain Archaea; phylum Thermoproteota; class Bathyarchaeia; order Bathyarchaeales; family WUQV01; genus WUQV01. The sequence continues at coordinate 2,311 of WUQV01000268.1, forward strand.
ATCGATCGCTCGTTAATCGGGATCTTCGATACGATAATATTGATGCCCATCCTCCCGATAATACTCCTTACGATAATGATCCTAAAGGAACCACATATATACTTGATCATCTTCATCATAGCGTTGTTCTCTTGGCCTTGGTTGGCCAGATACGTACGATCTTGGACTTACTCTTTAAAGGAAAGGGCATTCGTCGAATCGGCTAAGGTTATCGGCGCCTCAGATACGTACATAATGTTCAAGTATGTACTGCCGCAGATGGCTCCGTTAATGGTATACTACGTCACGATAATAATCCCAAGCGCTATACTAACGGAGGCCGCGTTAAGCCTCTTAGGTTTCGGCGATCCTCGTGCACCCTCGTGGGGGAAGATGATCGAAGGGGCTTGGCACCATGGAGCGTTAGCAGCTGGCGCTTGGTGGTGGGTAGCCCCGCCCGTAATCGGGTTGATAGCGTTAGCAATGGGCTTCGTATTCATCGGGTTCACGTTGGACGAGATCGTCAACCCGAGGTTAAGGAGAAGGTAGGTGA
>WUQV01000269.1 GCA_009889585.1 Candidatus Bathyarchaeota archaeon
CATGTGGTTATGCCGAATGAATTCCTAGCGGCCCTTAAATCGGGCGCTTATGAAGGATTTGAATAACATAGGTTAGATGATTTAGAAGGGATGAATTTGGAAATGCAACGCCTTCATTGAGTTCACGTCCATCGACTTCTTGCCTTCCTCACCGTACTTATCGCAAAAACTCTAAAAGATGAGTTCTTGAACTTACTTATCGTGAACCATAAGGCAGCGAAATCGATTAACTGAGAGAGTTCGTGACCTACGTTAGGGTTATGGGCCGAGGTAGCGTTCAAGAGGTTTCACCTAGAGCGCCTCTAGTAGAATAGTTGATAGCGAGAAAAGAGCTGTTAAGCTAACGGCGGAAGCTAACGACTCCTGTGGATTCTACGGCGTTATTCCGTTAGCCTTATCGGCTCGTAATACTGGTCTAAGTCGCCCTTCCATTCCTTTTGTGCATACTCAGGGAGAAGCCTGCTTGTGCGAAGGGGCTTAGCTATTATCTCCAGTACCTCGAACTTAGCGAAGAAGTTCAAGCTGTAGCTCGTCTTCACGATTAAAGCCGTATCGAGCCCCTTGTAAGTGCCGCCTAACGTTACGACTTGCTCGCCTTCCTCCAATGCCCCAGCGTCGGTGGCCATAAGGGCCGCTTCGATCGCTATCTTCGTCCCAGGGCCGAAGGCTTCTAACGTTTTATCGACGAACGTAGCTGGAACGGGCGCCTCCTAACCTAGCGCTCGTTCAACGCCCGCAAACGGCCTCGTCCCTTGCACTACGACTACGCCGCGCTCTTCAAGGTATCGCTTGACGTGGGCATACTCCGGCCTACCGAGTCCGATGGGTATGTCGCCCTTAGGGCCCCAAGTTTTAGCTGGATAATGCGTGACGACGATTAACTTAACCCCCGTTCCGTTTAGCGTTCGAAGGGCTTTAAGGGCGCTCCTTCCGGTCTCCGAGGCTACGACCATCTTTCGAAGCTTCAGCTCGACGGCTCGATCGCGGGCCAGCTCTAAGGCCTTTGAGGTATTAACTTCGCCGCGATATTGAAAGTAGAAGGTAGGCTTGACGAAGCCTGATTCCTCAGCTGCCACCATGTTACTTCATCCTTGGTTTGCTCTCTTAACTCTTAAGATAGCTTTTTAACCTTTCACGATTTTGACGCTCCCCCTACTTTAGTAAGGGGCTTTCTGGCTATAATTTGTAAATCCACCTCTTCACTGTCACGAAGCTTATGCGAGCTTTTTAGCGAGCTCGCCAGGCCTGAGATATCGCTCTCCTTACCTCAATCACTTCATGTTATTAGATTACAGAAGTATATGAAGATTTAGTTCCTCACCGGCTGTTATACAAGACTAGAATTAAGCATAGGTTTAAGCTTTGCCATCGTGCCTCTAATAAGCTTAATCCTCAACTATACGCCTTAGGGCATAAGGCTCGACCACGTCGTAATCAGCCTAACGGCTTTCACCTTAGCCATGTCCTTCTTAATAGTGCGCAGGAAGTTCAACTTAAGTAGGAGCCACGCATTATTAGACGAGCGATTTGACCGACCCAAGGAGAATCGAGCTAATCGAGCGCTTGCTCTATGAAGCCGAGGATTACTTGAGGAGGGGCGACCCCGTTCAATCCTCAGAAAAGCTTTACAAGGCCGCGGAGGAGTGCGTGAAGACCCTTGCGGAGCGCTTCGATCTAAAGGAGGTTAAGGAGGCTGAATCGAAGGGCCGTTGGACGGTTACCCTCCTTGAGAAGGCCGTTAGGAAGCTCACGGATGCTCTTGGGATTGATGTGGAGGTGGGATGGGCTGAGGCGAACTACTTGCACGTATGGGGCTTTCATGAGGCGAGGCTCGATGTGGAAGACGTCAAGTGGAGGGTTCCCTTCTTGAGAAGGTTGATCGAATTGACGAAGGCTAGCTATCGCCGTTAACGGGCTGATGGCACGGCCCTTGCTCCTAAGGTGGAATGGGATGAGGTGGGAGCCTAAAAGGGCGGTAAACACTAGGCTGATGAGAGCCTTAGAAGCAAGAAGAAAGGCTTTTAACCCTAAGCTGACTTAGCATACGCGCATGCTAGAGGCCGAGCTGAAGGAGAAAATTCTCAAGCTGCTGAAGGAAGATGAGACGTTTAGGTACGCGGTAGCTGGTTTGATAGGCTTAGATGAAGTTCTCAAACGATTGGATAGACGTGAAGAAGTCTTAGAGAAGCTCTTTGAGGAGCTGGTTGAGCTAAGGGAGGACTTTAATAAGATGCATAAGAGTTTGCGCGACGTAATCGTCACTCTCGAAAGGCTGACTTTGACTGAGGAAGAAGAGGCTCGTGAGGTCGTAGGATGTAGGCTTGAGGAGCTTGGCATTAAGCTCGCCTTAGGAAGGCTCGAGCTTCCTGAATTGCAGGTGGATATTTATGGATCTGATGGGGATGTATGTGTAATAGGAGAGGCGACAGTTAGGCTTGGGTCGAGGATAGTAGAAGAGCTTGAAGGAAAAGTCGGATTGTTAAAAAGCAGGTACCCTGAATACATAAAGCCTAAGTTGATAAAAATCATATATACGATGATAGCGACGAAGGAAGCTTTAAGAAGAGCTGAAGAGCTTCGTATATGGGTGTTAACGTGGAAAGAGGATCTTATCAAGGTGGACTTTAGCGATTATATACTACCGTAGAATTAAATAGTGTAGTCCTGCAAGATGAGGGATTTAATATGTAATATCGAGGGGCTGGCTTTACCACCTTATCTGCTCTTTAATGGTGAGGAGAGGCTTGATATGATGTAAATGTATCCGCTAAAGCTTTTGAAGGAAGTAAATATACTATATTATGTAAAATCATCGAGCGCTTGTTTGAAGCTTTAGGTGTTGTAGGGAAGTGATGAATGTAGTAGATTTAGATGAAATAAATTGAAGATTAAGAAAGAAGCCATAGTCGATGGGATAATGCTGCTTGATGGAGTTGGCTATAGGGAGAAGCTCATGTCAAAGCTCAACGCAAGCTACAATGAACGCAGGGCCTGTTGAATGAAAAGTCGATTTACGTTCGTCCCCATAAAAGCGAAAACCCCGCTGAGTCGAAGCCTAAGCGGGTCGACGCCGTTCAGCCGGACGTTCGGCCTTCCGTTGGAGGCAGCTTAGGCAACCTCCCGGGCGATTGGCTAAGGTGTCTCCGCAGGTTGGTCGGGCGGCCGACATCCCTTTGTCGGCTCGTTTAAGCTTGCTCCTCAGCGGGGCGTACATAGTTAGCAGGGAAGTGTATAAAAAACTTTTTAGCTAGAATTCTAGACATATTTATCGACAAAATTTAAACGGGCGAGCATGAGGGAGTTTAAGGAAGATTTAGACTCATTAACGACGAAGTTAATGGAAAGCTCTGATAATCACATGAAAAAGAGGCTACAAGATCTGAAAAATCGGTTGATCTTCCTCTATGAGGCTAATCTCGTGAAGATCAGCCATTCGATTATGGAGCTCGTTTGCGCGAGTCATCTGATGTCAAATGGCTACGAAGTTGAAGTCGAACGCCAATTGACCGGAGTTTTGACTTGTGACGTTTACGCCACGAGAGGAAACGAATCCCTCATAGTCGAAGTTGAGACGGGCTTCGTCCCTCCTGAACGCGCGTTAGAGCCAACGGCTTACAATAAGGCTAGGCTGGCAAGCAAGATAGCTCGTTACAGCCATTATGCGAATAAGTTCGGGCTAGGGGCTCCGCCTTATTACATAATGCAAATACCGTCGGCTTTCGTTAAATCGTCCGATCAAAGGGGGGTGGATGAGCTCTTAGAGGTAAAGAGCCTTTGCGACATGTATTATAAGAACCCTCCTGTGAGCTTAGAAGAGATAAAAGGAGCTCGTCTTCATAAGATTTACATAATCGACGTAGATAAGGCGGAGGTTTACGAAGCTACGCCAGAGGATTACGTAAATCATTTTAACGATAAGATAAACTCATTGATCCATAACAGCTAACGCATCGCTTTAATCTCAATAAGCCATAAAGTTTTTTAACCTAAATCGCATGGCCCATCATGGGGGTCGAGCCTTGGAGCGGTTGAAGGCAACGGCTACCGAGATAATCGAAGGGGCGAGAAAAGCCATCGAGGACCTCGACCTAAGCCGAGTGGAGGGAATGATCCAAATGATCCTCGACTCTAAGGGCAAGAAAATATTCATCGTAGGAGCCGGAAGGAGCGGCTTCGTAGCTCGATCTTTCGCATTACGCTTGATGAACTTAGGCTTTAACGTCTACTTCATCGGGGAGACGATAACGCCAGCCGCTGAAAGGGGGGATCTTTTGATCGCCGTCTCAGGGACTGGGATGACTAGGATGGTTTTAACGGCGGGCGTAACCGCTAAGGAGATAGGGGCTAAGTTGATAGCCATCACGTCGTTCTCGGACTCGCCGTTGGGGAAGATCGCCGATCACGTAGTCGTGATAAGCGGGAGGACGAAGACCGGTTGGCCTAGGGAGGAGGATTACTTAGCTAGGCAGTTGCTCGGGGAACGAGAGCCTTTAACTCCGCTCGGGAGCACGTTTGAGAACAATTGCATGATCTTCTTAGACGGCCTCATCGCAGAGCTCATGTATAGGTTGGGTAAGACGGAAGAAGAATTAAGGAAGTATCATGCAACAATAGAATAAAAGCTAGAGGGAGTTGAACTATACGAAAGAAATGGAAGAAGAAGAGAATGCGAAGGCTTAAGAAGAAAAGGGAGAGAAGAAGGGAAAGGTATAAATAGGTAATACATGCATTGAACTTTTAATCATCTTAAGCTTTCATCTTCTTCGCTTGAGTTGGAGTAAGGAAAGAAGATAAAAGCGCTATTGTTGAGAATATCATCATAACGTAGAATGAGGCCTCTAAGCCATATCTATCGGCTAAGGAGCTCGCGATGGCTATCGAGATCGACCCAAGCCCGAAGGAGGAGAAGAATAACATGCCGAACGCAGCTCCTCTCATCTCCTCCGAGGTTATAAGCCCAGCGAATGAGTTAAGCGCTGGTTGATGCCCGTAAAAACATAAGCCGTAGATTAAAACGAAGGAAAGGACGCTTATCGAAGGGTTAGGGATCGTCAAGAGAAGCAGCAAGCTGATTGGCACGCCAGCCGAAGTCGTTACCAACGCCCCCTTAGGGCCGATGGAATCGGACGCCTTACCGCCGATCCACTGCCCGAGTATTCCTATCGCGAGCACGAGGAAGACCGACGTCGCTACGAGAGTCGAAGGAAATCCGAAGACGTGCCTTAAGAACGTTGGAAGCATGAATTCGACGCCCTTGAAGTACAAGCCGACGGCGACGTTGTAAGCGAGCAACGTCCATAAGCCCGGCGCTTTAACGACGTCGTACGTCCTCACCTTTACCTGGCCCGTTAAAGGTGCGTCCGCCGCCCTCAGGATTAAGGCCGAGATTATGATTGAAAGGGCTCCGAATAGCATCAAGGGGTAACGCCACCCCCATGCGTTGCCTATCGCTACGGCCACGATCGGGGCGAACATGAAGCCGACGTTGCCTCCCGTCCCATGAAGCCCCATGGCCTCGGCCATGTTCGTTCGAAAGACCTTCGATATGAGGCTGTTAGCCGTAGGATGGTATAAACTGGCCCAAGAGCTCATGCAGATAAGCGCTACGCTGAAGGCGAGTAGCCCGTGAGCTAAAGGGAAGATGAAAGTCGAAGCACCAGCTAAAGCTAAGCTTAGGAAGAGCGTTTTTACCTCGCCGATCCTATCTGAAAGAGCCCCTCCTACGAGCGCTCCAGCCCCGTATATGAAGCCGCTTATCGCAGCCATAAGCCCTACCGCCTCCTTCGTCGTCATAAACTCGTTCACGACATCCGTTAAGTAAAGCGGTAAGACGAGGAACAAGGAGTGGTTTAGGGAGTGAGCGATCCCTAGGAGCGCAAGTAAGAGGCTCTCCTTTTTCCTCAAGGCCTTACTCAACCTTAAGTGAACTACCCCTCCCTATCGTAAGGGGCTTCCTGCTTCAACGATGAAGCTTGCTGGTATCTCTACCAGTAGGGGCTCCACCTCAGCAGGCTCTAAGGGCCGTCCCAGCCCCGATAAGCCTCTCTTTAATATGTTCAAAGAGGCGTTATAATCTCTATCTAGAGGTGAGGAGCCTCCTTTCGACGTGCCCCTTGGGTTCACCTTCAAGACTTGCTTACCAGCTCTTTCAGCCTTATAAGCAAGCATTTGAAGGAATTTTCCCCAAGAGGCATCGAGAATCCTTCCAGCTAAGTTGTGATATCTAACCATGTTTTGTATTTGCAACTCTTCTACGCAAATAACGTCATAATTATTAACGTAAAATCTTGATAATTTGTGGAGGAAATCGTTCCTCTGATTAGTTAGCTTCTCATATACCTTAGCCAGCTTTATCCTTTGCTTCTCCCTGTTCTTTGAACCCTTCTTTTTCTTTGATAACCAATGCTGGATTACCTTAATCCTTTCAAGAGCCCTTTGGTAGAATTTCGGGTTTTCAACCTTCCTCCCTTCGCTATCGGTAAGGAAATGCTTCAACCCTACGTCGATCCCAACGGCTTTATTCGTCTTAGGCAACGGCTTAGGCTCATCTTCAACTTGAAAGATAGCGTACCACTTCCCAGAGCGTTCTCGTTTTATGATTACGCCCTTTATTTTGCCTTCGATCCTTCGATGAAGCTTTATGGGGATTTCCCCTATCTTGGAGAGGGTTAATTTCCTTCCCTGCAGTTTAAAGCCCGATTGGTTGTAATTCAACGTTTTGAACCATCCCTTTCCCTTGAAACGGAGCCTTCCAACCTTTTTACCATTCTTTTTCAATTGGGCTAAAGCTTTGATGTTGCTCCAAAGCTGATAATTGACCATTTGAAGAACCTTCGAATGAACTTCCTTTAGCTCGAGCTTTTCCTCCTTAAGCCTAACGATGAGGGCTTGAGTGCCTTTTTGCGTCAGCTTTCTTTTCCCTTCCCTTGCCCTGTTTAGCTCTTCGAGCAATCGATTGTAAAGCCATCGACAAAGCTCGATGTGGAATCGTAGCTTTTCCTGAGCAGTCTTTGAAGGATAAAGCCTAAACCTATAAGCTACTTGCATCTTTCGATCAGCCTCTTTGTAATATCTATAAATAGTTTTCGGCTTTCATCCCCTCCCTCACGGAAGGGGACTTCCCGCCAACGTAGTTAAAGATTATAGGAACCCGAATTGGATAGGCTTAATGCTTTTTGGAATGGCCTCGGTTTCCCTCGGAGCTTAAAGACCGCATTCTCAGAGCTATTGGTAGAGAGGGCCTTATTGATCAAGATTCCTAAAAGCTTATAAACTATAAGAGCCGTAGCTAACGAGGCCCTCCTATTGGCTAGAAGAGTTATTAACAAGGTTATTTTACGCGTAAAGGAAAAGCGCGTTGAAGTAGATGCCCTTTTCAATACAGGGGCTACGAGGAGCTTCATAAGCCTTAAGCTCGCTAATGAATTAGATTATGAAAAATACGATGAAGCTAAAAGAGTCCTGCTAGCGGTTGAAAACGTCGAAGCATTTATGGTCGGCGAGTTAATAGCAAGAATCGTAATAGCTGGATTTGAGCTCCCTCTAAGCCATGTATTTGGAGTTATAGAGAAGCTTAGGCATGACTTAATAATAGGTATGGACATTATGGAGCCCTATGAAATATTCATAGATGTAAGAGAAGGTAAAGTTGGGTTTAAGAAGTATCCTCCGATTTTGGAGATAATATGAAGAATTGAAAATAGCGCTACAGTGCGTAAAGATGGCGCCTGAAAGGCCTGACCTAAAGCCTTGATAGGGTCCTTGACATCCTAGCAGACCGATACGTGGAGCAAGTACTTTAATACAACAGGTTGCAGGCTTTCCGCTAACCACGATCCTCAAGGGATTGTTTAAATACCCCTTTCCCTTTAAGTTAATGGTCGGTCCTGAAATGGATTCCTTGAAGAAGGAGATATTAGACCTCTTAGACAGGGACGTAGAGTTCAGGTACGCGGTTGCGGGCTACCTCGGCCTATCTGAGATCCTAAAAAGGCTTGACAACTTAGCGGAGCAACAGGTAAAGCTAGGGAAGGAACAGACTAGGCTGGCGAAGGAGCAGGCTAAGCTGGCGGAAGAGCAGGTCAAGCTTAGGAGCGACTTCAACGAGATGCTTAAGGAGGTAAGGTCGATCAACGTTAGGCTTATGAGGGTTGAGAGGACTTTGGAGAAGCTAACATTAGATATAGAGGATGAGGCTAGGGCTATCATTAGCCATAGGATTAAGGAAGAGCTAGGCTTGGAAATGAAGTTGACATCTCTCATGCTTCCAGATGTGGAGTTAAACATTTACGGGACCTCTGATGACGTTTGCGTAATCGGTGAGGCATCGGTTAGGGCTGGAGTTGGGCTTGTAGACGACCTTTTAAAGAAGATGGATATGCTTAGGAAAAATCATCCAGATAAGCTGAAGGATAAAGTAATATTGGTGATCTACGCCTCCCTACCTATGCCAGAGCTAGTGGAAAGGGCAGTGGAGAAAAGGATTTGGGTTTTGAAGGCGACGGAAGACATAGTCAAACTTTCACTAAGTCTAGAAGGCTAGAATGGCTGATCGTAAGCGGCAAAGGAGCACAGCCCATCATAAAAGATTGTTGGACGTAAGTATCTTCACCACATATTATCAATTCACCTTAGCTGTTAGACGTTGGGCTAAGAGGATTAAAAGGCAAATAGACTGAATTCAATCTGCTAATAAAAGTCTTTTTAGCGCTCAAGACTATAGTTTGAAGTATTTATCAGGCTACGAAAGATATCGTTAGGACATGAGGAAGTTACCATAAAAATGATGATTGATGCTCCTCATAAGTCAACATAAAAGGGAGATCGATATCTCAATGTCTCTTGTAGCGTCTAGAACCGTGATAAAGGCCGATTGATTTTAAAGATGCACTTTAGAAGTCTCCTGCAGATTACATTCCAGGTAGCGGCGATAGTACAGCTTATATATCGCCTCAGCCGCGTGCTAAGAGAATCATGAAGCTTGAGCAAGCCTTAACTGAAGTTGAACTCTCGTGGGGGAGGAAGACGCTTAAAAGTTAAGGCCTTGGTAGGTACCGGTGCGAGCAGAAGTATCATCTCTAAACGCCTATCCAATGAACTAGGCTCCTTCATAACTTCAGAAAGGGTCTACGAGCTCAGGACTGCGGACGAGGAGGGCAGGCTTAGAATAATCGGGCATTGCATAGCTTGTGTTGTCTTTCAAGGGGTTAAGGTGCCCGGTGAAGTCGTCTTCGATGTTGCTGAAAACTTAGGAAAGATGTGCGCTTGATCGTAGGCGGGCCTGAGGTAGACGCTTAGGACATAATGTTCACGCCTAAAGGGCCTAAATTAAGAAAGGTGCCCATATGGTTCAAGATAACGCATCCTCTGGTAAAACTTTTATTAATCGATATAACGATCTTTATTCGGCGAGTTCGATAAATGGAAAAAAAGTCGAGTTGGCTCGAAAGGTGAGCTGTTCATACCGAAAAGGATTAGGGAGGGGCTCGGCCTTCGCGCCAATACAAAAATCATCTATAGGGTTGAGGAGGGGAGGCTCATCGTTGAGCCCATACCGAGCTTGGAGGATGTGTTTAGTCAAACTCCAGTGCTTGAAATAACTATCCAAGAGTTTCATGAACATAGGAAGGAACCGTCTAGGAAGGCCGAGTCTTGAAACTATTACTGGATACGACGTACTTTCTGCCAGCAATAGGCATACTCGTTAAAGGCATCCAAAGAGACGCCCCCGTTAAACTGGCGGGAGAAGCACCATATCTTCGTAAGCGAGATAACCATATTCGAACTTGCGGCAAAGGGCGCTAAATACTTCGCTGAGGGGAGGCTCCCGGCTGAAAGGGCGATAAAAGGCATAAGAGCTATAATCTACGATGGAACGGTGGCAACGATACCAATGCATGAAAGCACGATCTTACTTACGGCCTTTAAGCTTAGAGGCATGCTTAACGATTTCGTAGATTGCTTAATCCTTTCAGCGGCGATGAACCAATGTGATGCCTTGATAACCGAAGATGAAGACATCCAAAGCCTAAAGGAAAAAAGGGAGTTCTTTGAACTCCTTACAACGTTAAACCCATGTTCAAAATCCTGAGGTTGGCCGAAGCTCACAGCCGATTGCTTTAGCCATGCCAGCTCACACGTAAGACATGCTTTGGTAAAAAGCTTATATTTGCCACTTATCATGCTTTGGTGAAGGTAAACAAAATGGAGGAAGTAACCTTAAGGGAGTTGGACTCACAAGGTCGAATATCGATCCCAGCGCGATGGCGAAAAGAGTGGAAGTCCAATAAGTTGATCCTCGTAAAGCGCGAAGGAAAGATCAAGCTTATGCCGATAGAAACCACTTCGCCATCTAACCTGTTCGACTCCATCGAGTTACCCGAAAGCGTGGATTTCACCGATCCGCACTCCCTTAAAAGTAAAAGGTGATGGACTTTTCGATGAAATGGGAGGAATTCGTGAAAGCAGTCTACCTCAAAATTCTGCCTCTAGTGGTATCCCTCGTAATAATAATTGGCTATTTATCCAATTTCTTGCTTAAGGACGTAATTCCGCTTATAGCTGAAGAGGGTATGAGGCGGGCGCTCTATCTTATTACACACTTACTTCTACTAGTTATTATTGGCATGTACATGTTCGCTATTTATCAGCTTGGGCTTACTAAAGATATTCGTGATATATTATATGAAAGGCTTCCTACTAAATGTAGTCAAGAGGAGAAGCGGGAGGAGATTAAGACGAGCGGAGGTTGGGCGATAGCTGGGATGATTATAGGGGGTGTGTTAGGGATTCCATTCGGGCCCATCGGAATCGTTATCGGAGGAGTGCTTGGGGCGCTTGTTGGAAATCAATTGGAATATGAAGCCGTATGCTTGAGAAGAAAAAAGGAAAGGGAGAAGCGAGCCAGTTAACTGATCAAAAGCTTTACGATCGTAACACTCAGGGCCAGCATGGTCACGATCGCTTATCGGCATGGCCTTCAGATGCATGAAGTGATATTTTCATACGCTAATGATTATGAAAAGCCTCTGCGCTTGAGCTTCTAGGCAGCCTTGCTTGAGCCTACGGCTCGCTGGGATCTATGGAGGGAGTAGGAGACCGATTTAGAAGGACTTTGCCCATCTCGCTAATTGCTCTGCTGTCGAACTTGGATGCCCTGTTCCTTTCTTCTTATCTTAGATGTTTTCGCTGGATAAACGCCTCCCCTCTGGCTTTTATATGGCTATTTTACCTGGCTCAGGTTGAGCTACTAGCTCATATCTGCAGCTTCCAATTCCCACCTCAATCGCACGGTTGCTCCTCAATCCTGTCGCGTTTCAGCCGTTTCTAAGCCTCGACGCGTTATTCAAGGGTAAGGGCCAAATTTTGTCGTCGATGTTGTTCATGCTGAAGCCTTTAAAGCTCCCGTGCGGGGTAAATGATAGTAGAGTGTGGACGGTTTGAAGAGGACTACAATGGTGAAAATAGCCATGACAACCCTATCTATTATTGCTTTCTTAGCG
>WUQV01000270.1 GCA_009889585.1 Candidatus Bathyarchaeota archaeon
AGCGTAATCACTATGAACTGAGCTCGTTTAGACTCCTCGACGAGGATGTCGCCTAAACGTCCGACGTAAAAAGCGTCCAAGTGAGCGTCAACTTCGTCGAAGACGTAAAAGGCGGCAGGCGTTAGCTCCCTCAAGGCTAGCATGAAGGATATCGCGGCCACCGAACGCTCCCCTCCGCTCGCCCCGCTCACTACGATCGAAGGCTTGCCGGGGAATCGAACGACGATGTCGACGCCTCCTGAGAATGGATCCTCCGGGCTCTCAAGCCTTAAGGAGGCCGTTCCTCCGTCCGTTAACTTGTTGAAGTAATCGTTAAGTCGCTCGTTAACGATTTCGAACGCTCTTAAGAAGGCATCGCGCTTCTTTCGTTCCACTTCCTCCATGAAGCTTAAGATGGCTTGTCTCTCTCGCTCTAACTCGTTCAAACGAAGCGAGAGCTCCTTATACCTGGCTATTTCCTCATCGTATTGAGACGGCGCTAATTGATTCACGGCTCCTATGCGCTCTAGCTCAGCCTTTAACTCCTTTAACGATTCATCAACCTCTTGAAGCCTTTCAAGCGAAATCGGCTGAGGGCGTTCGAACCCTAGCTCCTTCAATCGATCGTAACATCGTTGAAGCCGTAAATAAGTCGCTTGTAAGTCCATTTGAAGTTGAGTGAGGAAGCGACTTTCTTTATCTCTTTCAACTTCAACCTCATTCAACTTCTCATCTATTCCATCTATTATCAAAGCTAACTCCTTAGATCGTTCATTAGCTCTTAACGTTAAATCAGCTAGCTCCTCACGAGCTCTCTCTAACTTAAGAAGCTCCGACCTTAAAGCATCCCTTTCCTTTAAAGAACATTCGACCTCATCCCTCAATAATGTTAAACGCTTTTCTACTTCATCTAACTGAGACTTAAGGTCTTCGCACTTATTTCTTAATAAGGAGTCATTCTTACGAAGAGTTAAAGCCCTTGACTTCACATCACTAAGCTTTCGCTCTAAATCGATTAATTCGTTCGCTAACTCCTCCCTCCTTATTTCCATTTCCTTAACCATCGAAGGCTCGGCGATCCTCCTTAACTCAGCGAGCTTTTGACGAAGCTCTTTCGACTCCTTACGAACCGACTTACATCGTTCCCTTAATAGGTCCGCCTCTGCCTTCCTCCTTTCCAACGAGGCTTGAATCCCTTTGGCCTTAGCGTCAAGCTTCTCAAGGCTTAAATTCGAGAGCTTTAAACCCTTACGAGCTCGTCTAACCTCAGCATCAAGGGTTTTAACGGACTCGGATAAACGGGCGATCTCCAAGCGAGCCTTAACGACCTCGCTTTCGAGGGCTTCGATGCGCTCCTTCTTCTTCGCTAAGCGCTCTTTGAAGGCTTTCGCGAGGTCGCTTAAGCCTTTGACGACGCCCTCGCTTGGAACGGTAAGAGCGTCAACCGGCTGTTCACGGCCGACCTCTAAACCTCCGCCAGCTTCGTAAAGATCTCCATCGATGGTTATCGCTCGACATCCTTCACGAGAGAGGGCGAACGCCGTTCGTTCGTTAGGGGCGAGAACGGCCCCTCTGAAGGCGAACTCGACGATGGGCTTATGTTCACGAGCGCATTCTACGAAGGCTGCGATCGGTTTAACGTCCTTCGTTAACGAAGGCGGGATCTTAAGCGATCGAGCGTTAACGCCTTGAGCTGGGATGATCTTAGCCCTATTGACGTTCGCGCTCTTAAAGGCCTTTGCGCATTCGAGGGCGGACTCAAGGTCTCGGACCACTATCGCGTCGAGCCAACCGGTTGCCGCTGCTTCTACGATCCGCTCATAACCTTCCTTCACCTTTATTAAGTCGCGAAGCCTTCCATACGACCCTCTTATCGCTTCGAATTGGACGAGCTCCTTCAATTGGCGTTCTTCAAGCGCCGTAGCCTTAGCAAGTTCCAGCTTAGCTGAAAGCTCCGCTTCAACGCGTTCAGCCGACTTAAGCGCTTTTTCAGCCTCATCCACCCATGCCTCTGCTTTTTCCTTTCGAATTAAATCACGCTCTACAGCTTGTTGTAAATCATTAAGTCTTTTAATTCGTTCCTCACGAACTTCCTCAAGGCCTTTTAAAGACTTGTTTAAATCGTTTAACGCATTCATAAGGCGTTGCTTACGGCTTATTAATTTATTTAACTTACGCATAAGCACTTTAAATATAACTTGAGCTATAACTTGCCTTCTTTCTAACTTAACAAGCTCTCTTTCCAATCCACTTAACTTCTCCTCAATCTTAAGGACTTCCTCATTACCTTTATTAAGATTATTCCAAAAATTAGATATTTCTTCTATCAAAGTATTATATTGAACTCTTTTTTCATCAATTTGTTTCAAAAGGGTTTCATATTCTTTATCAAGCATTTGAACTTCATCATAATTCTTCATAACTTCCCCTCTTAATATCTCTAATCGCTGCAAGCAAGTATTCTTTATCTTCTCTAAGTTATCTAAGTTAGCTAATTCAGCTTCAATTTTAGCACTTAATGCAGCTATATTCGACTTTAATTCTTCTACTTTCGATTGAACCTCTAAGGCCTTTGAACTCTTATCACTAACATCTAAACCTAACTTTCTCCATTCTTTCTCCATATCTAGCCTTTTAGAACGAAGTTCTTTAATAATTCTATCTAAGTTCTCAACTCGGCCATTAACCTCATCCACTTTCAACTTAAGCTTAGCAACTCCTTCATTAAGTTGTAAAGCCTCATCAGAGAATTTTAATACTTCAAGATTTTTAATTTCATCTTTAATATAATTATAACGAAGTAAATCATTTCGCTCCTTTTCAAGAGCTTCAACTCGTTTTCTTATCTCATCGGCCTTGCCCATCGCCGTACAAAGGGAGGCTTCAGCGGCCCTTAGCTTCTCCTCTGCCTCAGCTTTCTCGACGTCATACTGCCTTATGCCTATTATATCTTCGAGAACCCTCCTTCGCTCCTCTGGCGATACGTCAGCTAAACGCGTGATCGCCCCTTGAGGCACGATTTGCATCTCAGAGCTTATCCCAGCTATCGAAAGTACGTCTAAGACTCGAGCCCTCGGGGCCCTCGCCCCGTTCAAACGGTAGACGCAACGGCCGTCCCAGTAGATCTCACGGGATATGGCCACGGTCGGAACGTCGATGGGCATGTGCCTATCGCTGTTATCGAATTGGACGATTACCTTCGCCGACCTCGCCTTTCCTTGTCCGTGCTCTAAGTTCGTTCGAAAGATGAGATCCGTTAAGCTTTCGACCCTAAGCCTCCTAGCGCTTAGCTCCCCCAAGCCGAAGAGCAAGGCGTCGACGACGTTGGTCTTACCGCATCCGTTCGGGCCGGTTATCGCAGTGAACCCTTTGTCGAACGTTATGACCGTGGGCTTAGGGCTGAACGA
>WUQV01000271.1 GCA_009889585.1 Candidatus Bathyarchaeota archaeon
GTAAGTTGAACGACGTAGGGCATGTGAACCGGGCGATGGCGGAGCTATTCTTCAACGTCGGGTTTAAGGCCGTGACGGTGAACCCCTTCGTCGGATGGGAAGGCGGGCTTCGACCGGCCTTCGAAATCGCCCGTCGACGTGGATGCGGCGTGATAGTCCTCGTTCACATGAGCCATGAAGGTGCGATGGAGGGCTACGGCCAGTACGTTTGGGATCGAGAGGCCGAGAGAGCGATCCCGCAGTACGTCATCTTCGCGAGGAAGGCGCTCTCGTGGGAGGCCGATGGCGTCGTCGTAGGCGCCACATTCCCGGAGCGGATAAGAGAAGTTCGCGAAGTCCTAAAGGAGGCCATCCCAATTTACTCGCCAGGCGTAGGCGCCCAAGGCGGACGAGCCGATGAAGCCATGAGGGCTGGTGCTCGTTACTTGATCATAGGACGTGCCATAACGTCAGCGAAGGAGCCTGCAGAAGCGGCGAAAGAGTTGCTTAAATCGATTTAATCGATCGTCGGGCTATAGCGCACTTAGCTCCTTCGTAAGGCGTGAAAGCGACGCCTTAAAGCTACTCCATCTTCTTGCTCCATAGCTCCTTCTTTAAGAGGTCCCTGACCGCTATTCTAATGGCAGCGCTCCTGCTCGGGTATAGGTTCGATCGTACGAGTTCATCAATGCCCTCTAAGTAAGCCTCGGGGAGGAGCACGGTCACCAACCTCATGACCCTTTCCTTATGACGGGAGCTCACAAGGGGGGTAGAAGGGGCTTATGTGAAAGCCTTAACGTTACAAACGCTTGATAAGTTAATGAACCATCCATCAAGTTGGCTGTTAAGATGCTATGTGAATTTCGAAGTTAGCCGATATCACGCTCCTCCTTATTGAAGTGAAGAGCATAGGATTGATGAAAAGGGCCACCTTCGTAAGGGCTATTCGGCTGGTCTTAACGCTGCTTACAGAGTTGAAGGATCGCATTTGGCTTTTAATTTTCTAAGCGCTATTTGTCTCCCTCAAAAGTTTATTCATACGCACATCGTTAAGCAGTTAAAGGCTATGAAGCCATTCCCACTTACTCATGAAGTTCATATTGAAGAGGTCGGTTAAGCTATTTCAAAGACAGGAAATAGCAGATAAAGACTTTAGATATACCTATCATGATGCTTATGAAAGGATTTACAAGCTTACAAATGCCATCGTCGAATCAGGATGGGAAGCGAGGATAAAGTTGCTACTCTAGCCTGAATACGCTAGGTACATCGAGCTTTATTGGGCCATCTTGTATGGATGCAATACTTCATACAGTTAATGTAAGATCGCACCCCCGATCAAATTGCTCACATAATTGATCATGCAGAAGGCAAGGTCTTATTCTTAGATGATGACTTCTCATCTTTAATTGAAAGCTTAGTGCATAAGTTAAAGACCGTTAATGCTCCAGAAGGTCGTGACTCTTCTTTCGTCAGCTCCATTTTTAAACCACTGTACGCAGCTGCTTAGCTAATTACGATTAGCTCACTTGTTCACCTTAGCTTTCTTGATTGCTCCCTTGTCTTACTCTCGTGTTTATCCGAGTCTTCTAGTTATTATTCACTCTAGCCTGTGATCAAAGGATTCTCCTTAAAATAACACCTTCCTCAGCCTGCCCTCTGGGCTATGCTGAAGAACCTCTGACAGGCCTATGGATCTCCTGAAGCGACTTTCATTGTTACAGTCGTGTAGGGGGCTGCGAGCCCGAGCCTATAAAACGAGCCAGAATCGGTATTATGAAATCCATTTGAGCAAAACGAGCGAAGGCTCCTGCCTCTGAAATAGGCTAAATAAGCTCCCAGTACGCTGAGGGATGGCACCAGCGGAATCGAAAACAGCTAACATACTATGGGATGTAACTTGTTGCGATACGGATAGCGATGTAAGTAGAACGTTCATGTCCAAAGAGCCCTTCATCGTCGCTGAAGGACACGTGAACATCATCGAAGTCCGTGAGCTGTCGGAGGCGGGCGTTCGTTCGGGCCTTATTTATAAGGTTCGTTCGGCCTTACGAGTACTAAAAGGAGGGCTGAATGCCGGAAGTGGGAGCTAGGTTTTGTTGGAAACGGAGGAAAAGGTTATGAGCAAAGAAGCTCCATAGAAGAACGATGGATCCCCTAACTCTCTCGATCATCAGCGTCATCCTCGCATTATGCGTCCTCGTTGAGAATACCATAGGCTTGTTGAAGATAGTCCAAGGGATTAAGTCCGTTCAAGAGAGCGCAAAAGCCGTTCAAGAGGGGGTTAAATCAATTCAAGAAGGGGTTAAAACCATTCAAGAGGGGGCTAAAGCCATTCAAGAAGGGATTAAATCCATTCAAGAAGGACAGATAGCCTTACAAAAGTCCATAGCTGAAGATCATAGGGTGATGATGGAGGCCCTTGAAAGGATAACCATCAGGTTGCAGGAGGGTAAGCGAAGCACATAGCCGTTCAACATCTCCTTACAAAAAGTTAGCCAGAAAGCCCCTTAACTAAAGTTAAGGGATGAATGGCGTAACGTTTAAATGCGCCCCTTCTTCTCCAACCCCGTCGGAGCCTGATGGAAGTGCGGCTTGGGCTCGACGGCCAGACAAGATACGCGCCCTTTGAGGGCACCGATAGACGCTCTTCCAAGTGAAGAGCGTGCTAAGGGGTGGTGGCACACCCTTCGCTTCGAAGGTGTAAGCGATGAAGGACGAGGCGACAACCGATGAGTCGCTGAGCGATGAGCGGCCACCAGAAGCGAGAATCTCCCGACTTCAGTCGTGGAGAGTGCCAAATAGCACGCCTTAAGCGATAGTAACGCTCATCAAATGAATGGTGGGCTAGCCTGTCTACGCTGGCTGATTAGATGAAGTTACTTCTCAATAGGAGCTTTAAAGCTCGTCAATAGAAGTCACACAGCTTATCCTCTCCCTATAATCTTAGTAGCTTTTCATATTCTCCTTCTTTCATATGAGCTATATATTCCTTTGATGGATATATCCCATCCTTAACCTCACTGCAATACTCCTTAAATGCGTTTAAAATTACTTCTTCTCAAGTTAGCATAACTCTTAGCAAACCACGGCTTTATTCCTATAGTCAACCCTAGTATGTCCGAGGATAATAATAACCGTCCATCACAATAAGGCCCGCCTTCTATTCCAAACGTGATAAGCTTCGTCTCTTCTGTAACTACCTTGTCGACTTCTTCAGGGACGTTTTCTAATAAGACGGCGAAAGCTCCAGCTTCCTCTAAAGCTTTAACATCATCTAATATCTTCTTAGCTGAAATTGCATCAGTCCCTTGAACCATATACCAACCTAACATAGAAATCTTTTGTGAAGTCAACCTGCTTATCTCATCGAATAGATCCAGATCCAAGAATATATTAAGCTCATTGGCTATTGCTAGCAAATGTAAAACGGTATTAGTTGAGCCTCCTAACGTTACGTCGACTGCTATGACACTTTCAAAGCTTTCTTTAATGAATATTACTTGACCTTATGTCTTTTTCTAATAACTTCATTATTTGCCTTTCTGTTTCAATAGCTAATCTAGCCTTCATCGCCGCAGCCGCTGGAGTCATTGCTATGTATGGCAGCGCCATCCCCATAGCTTCAACTAAGCATTGCATCGTATTCGCTGTAAACGTCCCTCCACATGCTCCAGGTCCAGGACATCCGATATCTTCTAAGTATCGAACTCCCTTTAGGGGAATCTTGTCAATTTAAATAAACTTAGAATCTCAAAAGCTCTCCAACAGTTATGCTTTTGCCACTATAATATCCCCACTTTGGATATGCATGATACATAGGCCCATCTAGACAAAATATCGTCGGTATGTTAAGGCATGCAATTGCAATCATCATACCTGGAACTATCCTATCACATGTAACAATGCATACCATTGCATCGAATCTATGAGCTTCTATCATAAGCTCTACAGAATCAGCTATTACATCCCTACTTGGAAGGGAGAACCTCATGCCTTCATTTAACCATTCATCTGCGTGGTATAATCTGCACTTGATCCATTCGTAATTCCCCTTACTTAAGGCATAAGTTAGCTCGTACTCCATCGCTTTTAAATGAGCTACGTAGACTTTAGGGTAGAAATTCATAACGGTCTGTTTATTAATAGGAGTACCGTACTCTTTAGCTCACTTATTTCAACAACTTCATGAACCATCAAGAAGTCATTATTCAAGACATCCTCCAAAAGTAATGGCGTCGCCTGTAGGCATCTTCCCCGTCATGTAATCGTAAAACTCCTCCGGCGATATATACTTAGATTCATATTTAAGCTGCCTTAACGTGCTCATAACTTCTTCGATCTTTATTTCAATCCTTTTCATCATAGCTCGTTTTCTTCTAACTTTCAATTTCTACCGCCTTCTTCTATACACGAGGGATTTAAAAGCTTATTTTAGCCATAGTGTTGCCGAAGGCTGAAGAAAGTAGATACGTTAAGACGTCCTGCCATATTTTAATAGGCAGGGAAGGACGGCCGAAGGTACATGGAACGTTCCCATCATATATGAGGGGTACATGTTTATATGAAAGAACGCCATGCTTAAAAGGCCGATAACCATCAAGTTTAAGAGCCTCTTACTTAAAGGGAAGTTAGGGATCTAAAACAAAACGGTCGCGTGGTCGAATAAATGATGTCAACGTCCAAGAACGCCTCTTAAGAGCATACTTGGCATCTTTTCGTTAGGGCTATTTGACGCATTAGGTTCGATTATCTTACTGGTGCTCCCTCAACGCGCAGAGCAACTAGGCGTTTCTTACGTCGAAATAGGCCTCTTCTCTCAGCCTATTCGCTTACGTGGGTCGTCTTACAGCTTTACATAGGATACCTTAGCGATAGGTACGGAAGGAAGAGGTTTGCGACGATTGGTCCGTTCATTTACGGAACCTTCTTAGCCCTTTGCGGCCTCTCTTAAGACTTCATCCAATTGGTTGTCCTTAGGGTCGTACAAGGCGTTGACCTCGGGCTATTCGGGCCTGCATGTCTAGGACTCGTCGCCCAGGAGGAGGAAGAAGCTTCGCGGTTTACAGTATGGCCAACAGCCTGGGGTTCATGCTAGGGCCAATCATAGGCGGAGCGCTTGGAAGCGAGAGCCTCAAGCGTCCCTTCTTCGTGGGCGGGCTCCTACCGTCATTGGCCATACCGTCGCTCTTCCTCATACGCGATAGAGGGAGCTGTAAGGGAACACATGTAAGGAAAAACATTCTTCACCTCCTTTAAGAGGATGATACTGACTAGGAGGGTAGCGCTCATCTGTCTGGCAGCCTTCACAGCCGAGCTTACATTCGCCTCCCTAGATGTCATATCCCCTTATTCGGCTCATCTAAGGGGATTTCTCCGGCAGGGATAAGGCATTGATCTCTTCTTTATATCTTCTCGTTCCCAAGCCCCTTACGCCCTTGTAAGGCCGAGCGACTATATAAACTTACGCCTATATATAGAGGATCGCGTAAAGGAATTCTAAGCTCCTATGCATAGAGAAAGATCCATCAAAAATTAGAAAAGCTGGGCCTCTAGAAGGGCTTTACCCTTATTTGTTAGCCTATAGTAATGTCGCTTACGCCTACCGGCTATTGCATAAGCTCTCACCCTCTCTATCAGCCCCGTCCCTTCTAGCTCAAGTAGATGTTGATAAATCGTTGGCAACCTCAAGCTTATATCGGCCTTCTTCCTCAGCTCCTTCCCAATATCATATCCATACATATCCCTCTTAGAGAGCAACTTTAATATTTCAAGCTTCGTACCAGCAGGCCTAATTATAAACCCGCCCTTCTTCCTAAATAACAGCTTGCTCAAATCCCCAGCCCTCTTGGTCAACTTCATCATCGTAACGGGATCCTTAAGCCCCGTCCCTGTGATGACGCATACCACCCTATCCGTTCTGTCGACAACGCCTACATCGACCAAGTGCTTCAAGGCCGCTATTGTCGTCGTTGCAGCCGGCTCCGCAAATATGCCATCGCATTCGGCCAGCAGGCTTATCGCCTTAAGCATCTCATCATCGGAAACGGCTACGGCGACTCCATTTGTTTCCCTCATGGCTTTAACGGCTAGGTAGCCAGCTAAAGGCCGCTCGATCCCGATGTCGACCGCTAACGTTCGAGCTTTCGCTAAGGGCTCAACGTCTTGCTCCCCCTTCTTGAAAGCTGCAACTATCGGGGCAACTCCTTCAGCCTGTACCCCCACGAGCCTCGTCTTCACAGAGTCCAAGATGCCGATGGACACTAGTTCCCTTAATCCCTTCCAGATCATGGAAATATGGCTTCCATTACCCATAGGGA
The DNA here is from genome assembly GCA_009889585.1 of Candidatus Bathyarchaeota archaeon. Lineage (GTDB taxonomy): Archaea > Thermoproteota > Bathyarchaeia > Bathyarchaeales > WUQV01 > WUQV01. Next base: position 6,300 of record WUQV01000271.1, read on the forward strand.
CGATTATCCAATCCGGCTGTTTCCACTTAAGCTGCTCACAGATCTCATAAGCCGTAGTCTTTAAGCCCTCAAGATAATACGGGTTACCTGGAGTGATCAGATAGTATCCATTACTAAAGGTCTCCGCTTTGAGAGGTTCCTCTGCATAATCCCTCCCATACACTACCTCTGCCCCATAAGCTATGATCTGATACAGCTTTCCGAGATCGATTCTAGTTGGTATTGTGACTTTACACCTTAAGCTCGCCTTTGCAGCATAAGCTGCAACTGAAGCCCCTAAGTTCCCTATGGCATAACATGCTACAGCTCCGTAACCGAACCCTTTAGCCGTAGAAACGTCGACGGATACCCCACGATCTATGAACGATCCCGTTGGATTCGTCGTCTCATCCTTGAGATAAAGCCTCACGAGACCGAGCTTCCTAGCTAAGCCTTCAGATTTATGTAGAGATGTCCATCCCTCGCCTAGGCTTACCCTCTCTGAAGATCTCGGAATAGGCAGGAGCGCGGAATACCTCCAAATGCTGGACTCCTCTTTTTCGAACGATTCCTTACTATGGGCTTCCGCGATCTTCGATAGATTATAATCAACCCATAAAATGCCGTTGCACGAAGGACATGAATAAATTACCCTATCTAGACCAAACTCCCTTCCACAGCGCGTGCACACCAATCTGGAAGCCAAGGACATAAGCCAGGACCCCTATCTCACCTCAATCATTCAGCGAGCTTGATGATGGCTTTACCCTTAGTCCCGTCACATCATATCGCATCTCTGAAACAAGGGGCTTCTGATGGACTCTGATGGACTCGCCTGAGAGCCCTCAGGGGCAAACGCCATCTTAAATGACATGCACCTTGCGCTAGACATGGGATATCATGATAACTCGACGAAGTAGATAGATAACTTTTTCCCTATATATAGGGAGGTTCCGACACATTTTCTTCCATTTTGAAGCACTCCTCCCGCCTTCTTCTCCCTTCCCTTAGTAAGCTACAGATTCCGAGGGCCAATAGTCCTACGAATAAGCTTAAGTACCAAGGCCCCTCCTTCCCGAATAGATCCCAGATCCGTCCGCTGATTAAAGGGCCAGTTGACATGCCTAAACTTAAGAACGTCCCATACAATCCAAAGTACCTCCCCTTTCCTTCAGTCGGAGCAATGGCCGCTACGAAGGCTGCAGTAGCTAGATGGAAGAAGAGCTCACCTAGCGTGATGATCACGATGGAGATGGCTAAATCTAAGAAGGACTTTGCGAAAGCTAAACTAAAGAAGCCCGTCGTGATAAGGGCCAATCCGATCAACATTGACATCTTTTTCGGAGCTTTATCTATGTAAATTGCGATTAACATCTGTAACAAAAGGACCATTATAGCATTAAGGGAGAAAGGCAAGCCTATCTGAGCATCGCTGATACCAAGTATCGAGGCAAGAGCTGGAAGGAGAGCATCCAAATTTGCGTATATAACGAATCCTAAGAAGGTTACTAAGCAAAGGATGCCTAAATCCCGAGACAGCAAGCGGGATATTAATGTTAAGCTGATAATGCTACTCGCTGCCTTCTTTTTTCTCATACCATTGCTAGAGCCCTTAATGAGGAATACCAAGAATAATCCTATCAAGGATGAAGCGGAGGCTATGGAAAAGTTAGTTCAAATGAATAGTTTTGAATAAGAAATCCTCCAGGAGGAGCAACTATCCATGCTACATTATAAGATACACACCATAAAACTTAAGCCCTTCCATAATAATGCTTATCTGTGAGGTCTGTGATAAAGGCTTGAGAGGACACGGACCATAGCGCACACATTAAACCCATAATTAAAGCGATTATGTATATGCCGATTAAGTCGCGCGTATAAGTCAGAGCGAATACCGTCATCGTCAAACCTCTATAGGAGATGGCAAGCTAGATCCTCCTACCCAATCTATCCGCCATGATTCCAGCGGGAAGTTGGGAGATCGAGATGAAGAGGAAATATGGCGAGAAGAAAGCGCTTACATCAGTTGGCTTTAAGCTTAGTTCTCTATGGAGGAGAATTGAAAGAAATGGAGCGATGATCGCTGAAGTGAAACTACTGGTAAAGAAGGAGGAGACTAAGAGCCGTAGATTTGAGCTGCCAATGGAATATATCCCTTGAGTATGCTAATCGATGAACCTGACGAGCCATACTTACCTATAATCCTAATATAAGAAGATCTGAAATAACAACCTAGATCAACGTTCTATTATACTTTCTAAAAGCGACAGAAGTGAAGAAGAGATACCGTGAGTGGCCGACGGCAATAAACGCCCTGTGCCACAGCTGGCCGTCTGAAGGCGCGACTAAGGGATTTCTGATGGGCAATGAACGTGCGCCACTTGCTCATGTGATGCGAGCGATCACGATGAAGCAAAACCGCTTTTAAGCATCATGAAAGCTGGTCTGGATGTATCGAACGGACCTAGTCGACGTTAACCTTCAGCTCAGCTCCATTGAGGACTAAAAAGATTAACTCCTGAAAATTTAAGCCTGAATTAAAGCAGCAGTTCTTAAATCGCCAATTGAGCTGTCCCTCAAGCCGTAAGTTTTTTATGCTTACCTCCTTTAACTCAACGCGAGGCGTAGATATGGGAAAAAACTCGACGTTGACGCTTCTTGCAATGCTCGCAATAATCATGATCGAACCTTTGATGGTATTCGCGGTTCAATCAAATGTAACGTTTACCATAACTTCAACCAGTATTGAAGCGAAATTGGTTCGCTCACCGGAAGAAGTCTACTCTATGCAGCCCGCCCTCATCTTTGCACATGTTATAGGTGAATTCAAATCAATAGAGTTGAAAGTTACGGTTCATATAAGAGCTACCTTAGAGCCGAAAATACCAGGCGTTGATGTACCCTCTCCGCTGGAAATTACCTATACTGCGCCAATGTTGCCTGTTTTACTTGCTCAAGGATGGTATTTCGTATCAATCCCAGGATTTCCTGCTGAAACTTATAAATTCGAATATGACCCGCCAGGCCCGCCACCGCCGATTTCAGTATGCTTAAGGGTTGAAAGCGAAGTAAGCTACAAGCTCATCGTAGACGGTAAAATCGTTAGCTCCGATAGTTATACAGTACTTGAGGGTCGAGGAAGAACATTACCACCTCTCGTGTTTTCGATAGTTCATGATGCTGTTAAAGATCGATCTATTTTAGATGAAACGTTCGGCTTAGGCCCAAAGGGCTGGGCGCTTCACGTAGAGCCGTTGAAGGTGCTCATTCTAGCTATTGACGATAAGGAAGTTAGTAGAATTGATTTCGAATATAGAGTTAGTAAAGGGCCATGGATGCAAGCTTCAGTTCGCGAAGATCCATTAATGAAAGAAATAAGGGAATTCATCAGCAGAGTGAATGAATTTATACGGTGGATCGAGGAGGAGATAAGGAAAATAAGGATAGAAGTCGACATTCCTGAAATATCCATTTCAATTCTAATAGCTAACGCTGAAATTCCGGCTCAACGCTTAGGAAGCTATGTAATGTTCCGTGCTAATGCCACGGATGTCGATGGTAACAAGCTCACCTCTCCTATCGGATTCTATTATGTTGTGAATAAGAAGAGCGATGTAAGAATTCTCGTAGTTGATCCATTCGTTTGGCTTTGGCTTCTTGAGGAGAACTTTAATCAATTCACTAGTCTACTCAAACAAAGCACAGATTACGATCTGCCCGCCGATATACTCGGCGATATGGCCTTTGTGAATAAGGCGGCGGAGCTCATCGAAAAATATGGAATCGTACCCTTTCATCATTGGGAGCTTCTCGGTAAGCACTACAACCTTTATGTTATATGGCCGAACGAAAGAATTAAAGGGTTTCTTAAGGACAAAGCGGAAGGCGGCTTTGAACCACATGTAATAATTTTGAGCAACTTGATGCTTGGGTTTAATGGAACGGAAACCGGCTATTGGAATTGGGATCTTAAAGACGTTGGGGTCTTAAGCGATATAGTTAAATACGTTAAGAAAAAGCACTCGGGGTTGATAGCGACTCATGGAACTCTTAGCGATTGGGTTGTTTGGACTAGCCCTGAGCCTAAGGGGCATTGCAAAGTTGGCTCTAGAGGGCACGTAGGCGATACGATTGAAGACATAGACATAATAGAAGAGAGAACGATAGCAGCGCTCTTAGGAATACCGTACTTAGCCGTTTGGGAGCTCGTTCGTGATATGATAGCGAGCATCCTTTGCGCTTCCGAAACAACTTTGCCATTAGGGCTGATTGTAGGTTCCATCCCGCTGCAAGCCTCTTACGTACCCTTTAACGGTTCGATGAGTTTAACTCGTGAAGGCGAGCTCTTAGGATGGAAAGTTCCAAAGGAGTTCAGTATCATGATACCAGGAGTGCATCAAGAGCTTAGTGTATCAGCCTATACTCAAGTTGGTTGGCAATTAGGCATGCCAAGAGCGCTGGCTTATCTGGCTTGGAAGAAGGCTGATGAATATGAGCCGTTGACTAGAAGGCTATATGAAAGGCTTTCGAGGTTGATGGAAAATGTTACAGAAAGGGTTTATGCAAAGGAGAAGGTAGAAGGGCACTTAAGCTCATCGCTTAAATGGGGTCTTCTTAGCTTTTATAGGTCCATAGTAGCCGCTAATATCTCTGATTCGACCTTTACTTTAAGTGTATATGTACCAGCGTTAAAGGAAAATGTAACCCTAACGATAGATGTCGGAAAGGCGTTAGAACAACTCCTGCGATTGCTGCCGAGTAAGTTGGTTGCCATCTCTAAAGATCATATGGCCGGAATAATAGCTTATGATAAGTATTGGGATGAGAATGGCTATCGCTCGGTTTATTTCAGCTTCGAAGTAGAAGCCATTGAAGGGGAGATTGGCGAGAGGCTCCTCGTAGAGGCAGTTGAATGGACGAGAAGATGGGAGTATAAAGACATAACTACCTTGTTAAGAGGTCTTGTAAGGATTCCAAAAGAAATGGCTAAAAGGTTTGAGGATGCTATTAAGAAAGCTCCTGGAGTTGAAATAATCTCTAAAGGGCTTTTGCTTACTGAAGAGGGCCGTAACGTCATTAATATCAACGTAACAGAGTTTAGCGTTTATCGAGCAGTAATTGCCCACCCAACTAGTGATAAGGCAAATGTGACGATTTTTGAAGGACCTGTTAAGGTACTGGTCACAAGCATTATCGAGAGGCTGACCGAGGTTGTGCTGATAGCGAATAAAACTGGAGTTGCGAAGTTGGGGCTTAGCGTTAACCCGGATTCAAGCCTCAACTTGGGTTATATCGTCATAAAACACGAAATAGCGCCACAGCCTATTGTTGAGCCAATAAGACCTGAAGATAAATTCTATACTAATACGACTAGAGTGATGTTCTCCGCTAAGGCATCTGGCTATGTTAAAAGAGCTGCTCTCATTATTAATGGGATCGAGTATGACATGACTTTTAACGATAAAACTGGCCTTTACGAAAGAGTGCTAACTCTTAAAGATGGAGCTTACAAGTGGTATGTCAAGGTCTTTGATATATTTGATAGAGTTAGCACTAGCCTAGAACGAATTTTAACCGTAGATACGGTTCCGCCTCTGGTCATTATCGAATCACCGAAAGCTGAGTCGCTCTTGAAGGGAGAGGTAATGATAACGTTCACCGCTCTAGATGATAATTTTGATAGGGTAGAGCTTTATATCAATGGTTCTCTGGTTAAGACTTGGATCGAGTTTGGAGTTCAAGCTTTCAAGTGGGATACCACAAAGGTAAAGGATGGAGCTTATGTAGTAGAGTTAATAGCTTATGACAAAGCCGCTAATAAATTTAAGTCCAGTGTAAAGGTGATAGTGGATAACACACCTCCAATCTTAAAGATAATTCACCCAACTGAAGGCGCTGTTATCATGAATGAAACAGTAGTCATATCATGGAGTTCAATCGATGAAACTTCCGGAATAGCCAAAGTTGAGCTCAGTTTAGACGATGGTCCTTGGATCGATGTCACAGATAAAACGAGTTACGTCGTAAAATTGATTGAAGGATTTCATTTCGTCAGGATAAAAGCAACCGATAGAGCTGGAAATGCTGCTGAAGGTCATGTCAGATTTAGTATCAAATTGGTGAAGTTGATCCCTATGTTTAAGGTGAGCAATCTTATCATAAGTCCAGCCGAAGTTATGAAAGGAGAGATCGTTAGAATTTATGTAGACGTTGAAAATATTGGTAATGCAACTGGCACTTATAAAGTGGCTTTAACGATCGATGGAATATTAGAAGATGAGAAAGAAGTTGTTCTCGCTGCTGGGGCGTCTATAAGGGTTGTATTCGAGTTGAAGAAGGAAGTTGCGAAGACTTACATCGTTGGGGTTAACGGATTAAGAGGGACTCTTTCCGTGAAGGAGCCAATAGTTGTAGCTCCTCCGATCGATATCCTATTGCCTATCATCGGCATTATCGCTATCGTCGTGATTTCAACCTTAGCGTTTTTAGCTAAGAGAAAGAGGAAATAAGCGCGATTTACCACCCACTTTTCTTTGTGAAATTTCGATCTTAACATGTTCCTTCAACACTCTCACTCAACGATCTCCACCTGAAGAATGACCTTTTTATCTTTATTCGGCGCTCCTCAGGGCCGTAGGTCCTAGGTCACCCTTTATGCTCAGCACATTAATCTCTTCTTCTGCTCATCCTCATACACTTCTCCATCTGTAGCCGTTCTGCTGTAATACCTCATCCACCAAGTCCTTAAAATCTAACAGGAGAGATACCTCGACGCCTCTGATATTGCTACTTCTGCTCTCTCTAGATGTCCATATTTACGTCTTTTTAAGAGCTCACTTAAAGCCCTCATTTTACGGAATTCCCTTGTCTTGCAAAGAAACGCTAGCCTATAAATGCAAGTTTACGATGACCTAAGCTGGAGGTGAGGATGGTGGAGA
>WUQV01000272.1 GCA_009889585.1 Candidatus Bathyarchaeota archaeon
AGGTGGATCGAAGTAAAGGACGTGAAGCCAGGAACCTATATCGCTTACCCAGCCAAGCTAGAGTTAAACGATCACGGGACTAGGGTGAATGCAGACGACGCTTGGTTCTTAGGACTTTTTGTCGCCGAGGGCACGCCCAACCCGCTCTCCATAAGCACTTCGGATCAGCGAATGGCAAACTGGCTCGTCAGATACCTAGCTGCTCGGTTCGCCTTTGAGCCGACGATCGAGCTGAGGGGGACCAGTTATAGAGTGTTGCTTAAGGGCAGCGTAACCTCTTTGCTAGAAGGGTTAGCGCAGTGTAAGGCTGAGGAGAAATTCGTACCATCGCTTATAATGGAGGCGAACGATGATGCCGTCGCGCACTTCCTCGCTGGTTACATGGAGGGGGACGGCTACCTATCTAGGGCCAACGAGGTAGTCACTAAGAGCTCCTTACTGATGCGCCAGCTTCAATACCTCCTACTTAAGCTGGGCATATCCGTCACGCTACGTACTAAAAGAGTTGGGGGAGAAACGTACTATAGGCTATTCATCACCGGCCCCGATAGGGAGAGGTTATGGTCGCTGCCCTTTAGGTTTAAGAGGCCTGCGAACTGGAGGGTCGTTGGAAGCCGCTACGGGATACCTATTACCATCGCTACCTTACTCAGGAACGTTTACAAGGACACGATAGGAGGTAACAGAGGCCCCTTAGTTAAGAGGCTGGGGAAGAAGCTCTATGGAGCTACGACGGCTTATAGTATGCTCACTCGGAAAGGTAGAAAACGGTATTTGATGGAGAGAACCCTTGAGAAGGCCATGGAGCTACTCTCACGTGAACTAGAGATCATGAAGGCGATTCATCAAAAACTTCTTCAGCATGACCGTATACTGACATCACAGGATCTAAAACAGATACACGACGTCTTACCGTTCGCCATTCGTCCGCTACTTGCTTCAAAGCTCAGGTTGAAGGAATCTTCTATTAACAACTACCTGACTAGGGGGCTTCCAAAGAGCCAGAATCCGATGAAGGTGGCCGAAGCATTATCTGAGGGGCTGAAGAGGCGCATAGCTAAGCTTTCTTGGGCGATTGAGCAGGCCAAGCTTGCGCTCTCTTTGAGATGGGATCATATAGTTCACATAGTAGAAACACCATATGATGATTATGTCTATGACTTTCTCATCCCAGGGTTACATAATTTCGTAGGTGGCGACGTACTAACGCTATTGCATAATAGCCAAATCTGCCATCAATTATGCTGTAACGTGCAACTGCCGCCTTCGAGGGGCGGGTTAAGCGGAGGGGCTTTGTATATCGATAGCGAGAACACTTTTAGAACTGAGAGGATAACGCAAATGGCGAAACACCTCGGGCTAGATCCGGATCAAGTCGTTAAGAACATAATTTACGCTGAAGCTTATACCTCTGATCATCAAATGCTCCTCTTGGAGAAAGCTGATGAGATAATCAAAGAGAATAGCATACGCCTTATAATAATCGACTCTTTAACGGCTCACTTTAGAAGCGAGTACATCGGAAGGGAGATGTTAGCGGAGCGACAACAAAAGTTGAATAAACACATGGCTAAGCTCATTCGATTGGCGAGGGCTTTTAACGCCGTAGCTGTCGTAACGAACCAAGTGATGGCTAGGCCGGACGTATTCTTCGGGGATCCTACGGCTCCGATAGGAGGCCATATCGTCGGCCATACGAGCCATACGCGCATTTACTTAAGGAAGTCGGCGAAAGGGCCTACGAGGATCGCCAGATTAACATCGAGCCCTTACCTACCGGAGGGCGAGGTCGTTTTCAAGATAACGGAGAACGGGGTCGAGGACGTAAGCGAGCAAGAGAGGTAGACGGGCGGAAGCTAGGAAGGCGGCTTGATTCATTTAACGATTAAATTCTTTCAGCTTCTGACCCAAAGGAAGCTCGCTGAGGCCGAGCGACAGCTTAAAGCCTTTAAAGAGGGCGTTCAAAGGACGAGATGGAATTACGGCTATTATCATGCCTTACGCGGCATGCTTTTGACGGCAAAGGATAAGGGCGATTACTCGTTCCTTTCAAGATTAAGCTTAAGCGACGAGGCCGCATTACGACGTTATAAACAAGAGTTTTTAGAGCGCTCCAAGGATCGATTCAGAGGGGAGTTCGGAAAGGGCTTCTTCTCGGCTTGGGCGGATTACGTTGAGGCCTTGTTAAAGATGCGAATGGAATCCGCGAAGGCTGAGGCTTCGACGAACGAGCCAACGGCTTGGCTTTCGTCAAGGGGGAGCGAACAACGTGTAGAGAAAAGCCCAAGTAACGAACCAAGCGATGAAATAAATTCCAATTCCAGTCGTGAGGAGCTTTCGAGGCCTCTTGACCTTTAAAGAGAAGGCTCGTTCGATGATGTAGTAGCTGAAGGCGTAAATGAGCAAGGCTATTGCCAACCCCTTTAGCACGGCCTCCAAACCCAGCGGCGGCGACCCTTCGATGAATACGTTAAACGACGCGCAAAGAGCCCCTGCGATAATCCCTAAGCCTAACCTCATCCAGTAAACGATGTCGAGGGGCTTCAAGGAAGGTCCCGTAATTGTTATGAGCAGCTTAAGTTTAAGCTTACTCCCTTAAGAGGCTCGTGAAGTCGATTTAACGATCAAGGGCCTTTCAAGTGGTTACGTTGAAGGAGGGCATGACGAGCTTCGACGTAGCGGCTGTCGTCAGCGAGCTAAAGCGGACGATCGTAGGCGCTCGCTTGAGGAACGTTTACCAAATCGATCCTCGCACGTTGATCCTCAAGCTTCATAAGCCAGATGCCCCTTCGTTCAACCTCCTCATCGAGGCCGGGAGGAGGATGCACTTAACGAATTACGCCGTGGAGAAGCCGTTAAGGCCCCCAGCCTTTTGCGCAGCCCTTAGGAGGCATTTGCGTAACGGCGAGCTCGTGGACGTTCAACAACACGAGTTCGAGCGCATCGTTGTTTTAAACGTGAGGACGAAGGAAGGCGACCTTAAGCTCGTCGTTGAGCTCTTCGGCGAGGGTAACTTCATCTTAGTCGACTTCGACGGCCGAATTTTACACGCTTTAGTCTATAAAAGAATGAGGGATAGGAACGTCTTACGCGACGAGTTCTTTAAACACGCCCCTTCGAGCGGAAGGAACCCGCTTAAAGCCTCTCGGGCAGAATTAAACGAAATAAAGGCTTTTGGAAAGATTGACGTCGTAAGGGCCCTCACTAAGTTCTTCAGCATCGGAGGCTTGTACGCTGAGGAGATCCTCCTACGGGCTGGCGTGAACAAAGGCGTCCCTTGTGATGAGCTGACTGAGGAGGCCTTAGATGGGATTTACCGAGGGCTTCAACAACTCCTCTTATCGTTACGAGAGGAGAAGTTTAAGCCTCAAGTAATCCTTAATGAAAAGAACGAAGAAGTAGATGTCGTCCCAACCCCTTTGACGAAGTACGAAGGCCTTACTCACAAGGCGTACGGAAGCTTTAACGAAGCCCTTGACGACATCTTCACGAAGGCGGCCGTCGAAAGGGAGCTAGCGGAGGCATCGAAGGAACTAGGGCGAAAGTTGCTTAAGCA
>WUQV01000273.1 GCA_009889585.1 Candidatus Bathyarchaeota archaeon
AGCATCAAGCAGGAGCGAATGGGATGGCTTCCCGATGGAGTTGAAACTTCTCATAAGGGCGACTTATTGTACTTCGTCGGCTGTCTTCCGTACCTCGATGTTATCTTCGAGGACCTTAACTTAGGCCTATTAAGGATACCTCAAAGCGTAGTGAGAATATTAAATAGAGTGGGAGTAAAGCCAGCGTTGTTAAGCGATGAGAAATGCTGCGGCCATGATTTACTATGGACGGGGGACTTGGAAAACTTTGAAAGGTTAGCTAAGGCGAATGTGAAGGAAATTGAAGGAGCCGGAGCGACTAAGGTGGTTACAGCATGTCCTGAGTGTTATAGGACGCTTAAGAAGGATTACGCAGAGCTGCTCGGTAGCTTAGACTTCGAGGTCTTACATATCTCAGAGCTTTTATCGGAATTGATCGATGAGGGGAAGCTTAAGTACGATGAAAAGCTCTCGATGAAGGTGGCTTATCACGATTCATGTAGGCTTGGCAGACACATGGGCGTATACGAGCAGCCCAGGAAGGTTATAACCAGCATCCCAGGCGTGGAATTAATCGAGATGGCTAGAAATAGGGGAGGCGCTGTTTGTTGCGGGGTGAGCTCTTGGCTTTCGTGCAATAAGTTCTCGAAGGCCGTCCAAATCGATAGGTTGATGGAGGCTAAGGCCACGAAGGCCGACCTATTGATCACAACATGCCCTAAGTGCTTAATTCATTGGAAATGCGTTGTAAGTGAGAAGCTGCCGGTCAGTTTAGAGGAAGTAATGACGAATATGCACGACCTGTCGGTGATGGTGGCAGAAGCAATGCGCTTAACATGAGGTGAGGGCCCTGGAAGTTAGCAGATCCGTCTTAGTCATCGGCGGCGGGATAGCTGGGATACAGGCTTCACTTGACTTAGCAGGCCGTGGGTTGAAGGTCTACTTGGTGGAAATAACTCCGAGCATCGGCGGCAGGATGGCTCAGCTCGATAAAACGTTCCCGACCATGGATTGTTCAATATGCATCTTGGCGCCGAAGATGATTGAATGTTATCGTCATCCGAACGTAACGTTGTTATCGTATTCTGAGGTTAAAGATGTTAGCGGATCCGTTGGTAACTTTAAGGTCAAAATTCTCAAGAAGCCTAGGTACGTTGATGAAGAGAAGTGCACTGGATGTGGTACTTGTGCTACGAAATGTCCCATTAAAGTTCCAAATGAGTTCGATATGGGGCTAGGGATTAGGAAGGCCATTTATATCCCATTCTTACAAGCTGCCCCCCTTAAGTATACTATCGATAAGGAGCATTGCCTCTATTTCCAAAAGGGAGTTTGTCGAGTTTGTGAGAAGTTCTGTGAAGCTAAGGCGATAAACTTTGAACAGAGGCCGCAGGAGGTGGAGCTTACAGTTGGAGCGATTAT
>WUQV01000274.1 GCA_009889585.1 Candidatus Bathyarchaeota archaeon
CCAGGAGGAAAACGTACTGATGACGACGAGTTAAGCCTTCTCAACGGTTTCAAAATAGATAGACTTAAATAGACAAATGTCCTATTAGCACATGTGGAACGGCTACTTACGATCAAGGAGGCCAAACGCATCCTCGGGGTCAGCACAAAGACCATTCAGCGGTGGGATAAGGATGGCAAGGTACGCGTTATTAGAACCGTGGGTGGAAGGAGGCGAATCCCAGAGTCCGAGGTTAGGAGGCTTCTTGGGTTAATGGAGGAAAGGGTCGTCGTTGGGTATGCGAGGGTTTCATCCTCAACCCAAAGGGATGACCTGCTACGACAGAGGGATGCATTGGAGGCTTATGCTAAGGAGTGTGGCGTACAAATTCAAATACTTGAGGATATAGGATCTGGGCTTAATGAAAAAAGAAGGGGATACCTAAAGCTTCTTGAGATGGTGATGGATAGGAAGGTCAGCAAGGTTATAGTTGCTTATGAGGACAGGCTTACGAGGTTTGGCTTTGATGCTCTTCAAAGGTTCTTCAACACCTTTGGAACGGAGGTAATCATGATAAACCATGAGGAAAAGACACCACGGGAAGAACTAATCGAAGACCTAGTGACAATTATATCGCATTTTGCAGGAAAGCTCTACGGGCTGAGAAGCCACAAGTATCAGCAGGTAGTGGAGGGGGTGAAGCAACTTGTATCAAATTAGAGCATATAACATTAAGCATAATTACAACTTAAAAGAGTTCTTAGAAGCATATAGGCTATTAATCCAAAGGGCGATAGATGAAATATGGAATAGGATTGAATGGATTGAAAAGTTTAATAGGGAGGGACGGAAAAGGATTATCCCCATCATACTTAAAGATGGGTGTTTTAAACACCATGAACTCAGGAACATGCTTCTAATTAACTGGGAGTATTCTAAGCACTATGTTGATTCCGCGATAAAGCAAGCATACTCCCTTCTTAAGTCTTGGAGGAGGAATTATATTAAAGGTGAAAGGTCTAGGAGGAAGCCCGTAGTGAAAAAGAGGTTTGTTAGGATAAAGGAGACGTTATACTCTTATAAAGATGGGGTGATAAAGGTTTCGATAAAACCACATGAGGAGTACTTAATCTTCGATATATCAAAAGCATGGTTCTTAAGCAGGGCTAAAGGAGGGATGGGGGAGCTCATCCTTAATGAAAACTACTTAACTATAACGTATAGACGGAGGGTTAAAGGAAAACCGATAAATGGGAAGATAGCTTGGGATTCTAATGAGAAGAGCTTAGATGGTTTTAATCCGAAGATAGGATGGATAAAGGTTGATTTAACAAACCTTTTCCACATTCATAGGGTTTACGAGCTTAAGCGGAAAAGGCTTCAGACGAGGGCCTCCAAGAAGCCAAGCTTGAAGGCGATCCTTAGGAGGTATTCCAAGCGTGAAAGAAATAGAGCTAAGGACTTCGTACATAAGCTAACGGCGCAATTGGCTAAGCAATTCAGGAGGCATCTTCATGGATTTGAAGATTTGAGGAAGGAGGAGATGTTCAATAAGTCTAAAAACCATAATAGAAAAGTGGCTAAAAGCGATTGGAAGGTTATTCAAGCCTTCATGGATTATAAGTCTCGAATAGAAATCCTCAACCCTAAGAATTCCACTAAGAGGTGCTCCAGATGTGGGATGATGAATGCCCCGAAGGGAGCATTATACAAATGTAAATGCGGGTTGAGGATGGATAGGCAGCTTAACGCTGCGATAAACCTGTACCTTCAGATGGAGGGTCTTTCTCCATCTCCAAAGCTCTTCCAAGGGCTTATGAGGGGATGGAGCGGGTTCACCCTGACTGGGGAAGAGGCCGATGAGGGCTTCGATGAACTCGCGAGGAGCCCGAGGCTGATGAATTCCAAGAGTTATGTATGTCTACGAAGACTACGTAACCCGGAACCCTGAACCATACGTTAACGACAATGGCGTCATCGGCGCTCATCTTAATTCCTCTGCTCAACCGCGCCACGATAGGCGCGGACATTAACGCGCCACCGACGGCCGGGAGTAGGCCAACAGCCGCTGGCATCGACATCAACGCCAGCCTAGCGTCGCGAAGAACGCTTGATACGCCTCGTCCGAGCTCCTCGATGAGGCCGCTCGCTTCGTAAGCCTCTGCAAGCAAGGCGATCAGGATGGACATCGTTGCAGCGAACAAAGTCGCTTCATCATAGAAGGTCTCGCTAACGGCACGTTCCGCTTACCGTCTACCCACTCGCGCACTCGATCATAATAGCTTCCATCCTAAGTAGGGCTTCGATAGAAGCGATAATATTGAGCCAAGCGCCAGCTGCGGCCGCCATGGTGATGATCGGCTACTTCATGTTGCTTAGGAAGCGCAAGTCAACATCGTCGTCTGAATCAGGAGCTTTAACGGTGAAGTCTACAGCGCCTCTCTTAACGGCTCTTATATCGTCCCTTGTAGCTAGATACACGCTCGGCCAGCTCTTCATGCCGATTGGGGTGGCGCTCGGCTTAGCAGCTATGGCCGCGTACGGCGGGCCGCGATCCGTCGCAACCTCCGCGAGGAGTCGAAGAGTTTACAGGATAGCTTTCGCCTCGCTTGCCGCGATATACATGAGAAGGTGCATTGAAACTGCTGGCCTCCTCGATATTTTCAACGGCTTTCCTCAAACGCCACTTACCTCAACCGCGATCTTGTCGATTTCATTTATACTCGGCTTAACAGCTGGCTCGCCGACGGTCGCGATGACCGTTGGTTACTCATTATCAAGAATACCACAGGCTAGTTGGCTGACGCTCGGCGGCGTTTATACGGCTAGCTTCTTAGGTTACACAGCATCACCTGCTCACCTCTGCTTGATTTATACGGCTGAGTATTTTAACACTCCACTCTTTAAGCCCCATAAGAAGCTCGTCGCTCTCTCGCTTGCCTGCGTAATAGTTAACGCGATCGCCTTGCTCTTAATGGAGAGCACATGGCCCTTAAGTTAACGTTTCAACTCATTAGACAACGGTTTGTAGCCATCAGTTAGACGAAGCAGTTAAGCTCAGCATTACGCTTAGCTTAATTGAAGCCTCTCAAGCCTTAAGCGAACCGAAGGCGAAGGCGAGCAACCCAAGCGAAAACCATAAAAGCGCTAAGTTCTTCACGTACCTAGCCCTCTTAAAGGAGCAATCCTTAAGGAGCGCTATCGAAGAAGCGATCAAGCCGATATCCGCCGCTAAGACGAACGGAACGTACCAAAGCGATACGAGGCTCCATATTATTGGAAACGGGCTTAAGGCGACTGCGGATACGTAGAAAG
>WUQV01000275.1 GCA_009889585.1 Candidatus Bathyarchaeota archaeon
TTCTTCCATTACTGGCCAGGATCCACGGCCTTAACGTTCTCAACGTGGTCTTGTAATTTCGACTGCGTCTGGTGCTTACCGAAGGGCACGCCTATATTGACCTCTAACGGCGTCTTAACCATCGATGAGGTAGTATCTAAGTTCAAAAGGGGCGAGCCTATAGAGGTCTTTAGCCACAACGGCCTCTTCAGAAGGGTCTTGCGGGCATTTGAACACCCATTTCATGGGGAGCTAATAGTTCTTAAACCAGCTTATTTAAATAGTGAGATCTCCATAACCCCTAGCCATCGCGTTCTTATACGTAAGGGCGATCAAATCGTAAGGGTAAGGGCTGATGAACTTCAAAAGGGAGATCTACTCGTCATCCCAATCCCTCAAGAATTAAAAAGGGAAGTAATTTTCGATCTTAAGGGGATAGTGCTTCCAGCGTTAACCCCTCATAGTAAGGCATCAAGGGTCATTACGCCAACGATTATTGAGAAGGCAAAGGAATTAAGGGCGAAGAATTTCTCATGGAGGCAAGTATGTAAGGCTCTTGGAGTATCTGATCACTTAAGAAGAGTGATTAAACGTGGGAGCTTATTTCATCAAAATGTTACCGAGTTAATTCATGAGGAAGATGGATTTATTAGGATAAGATGTGGAAGGTTGCGAATTCCTCGCTTCTTAAGGCTAGATGGCGAATTAGCGAGGCTTATAGGCTATTATCTTGCTGAGGGATACGTCACTAGAAACCATCAAAGGAAGAACAGTTATAGCTTGGCCTTTGTATTTAATGAAAATGAGAAGGAATTTATTGAAGATGTAGCTTCTATTTTAAGAGGTAAATTCAAAATCAATCCTATCATTTGGAAAGATGAAAAATATCATATTTGCTATGTTTCAACTTATAGCTCAATACTTGCTTTATTTTTCAAGCAGTCATTCGGGGCGAGTGTATATGATAAGAAGATTCCGATGGAATTCTTATTTTTATCAAATGATTTGCAAAAGGAAATTATTAAAGGAATATTTAGAGGAGACGGACTCTCTAAAGAATGTATAATCAAGTCTTATCCAAGTTGGAAGATGAGGGAGCGCATACAGATAACTTCAGATACTTTAAGAGTGCAGATCTTTTTAATATTATGTAAATTGGGCTTTATTCCATCTCAAATTGGAAGAGACGTTTATCTTAGCGATATAGCACAAACCGAGAATATGCTTAAATTAATGTATGATGAATCAATTCAATTGCCTAGTAAAAGGAGAGTGAGGAAGAAGTTATATGGTGCCATAGATGATGGGTATCTGTATCTTCAAATTCGTAAGATAAAACGGAGAGATTATGATGGAATTGTCTATGATTTTGAGGTCGAAGGAGATCATACATTTACTATACCATTGGTCGCTGTAAGTAATTGTCAAAATTGGCATCTTTCTAAGTTTGAGCCTAACCCTGAGAGGGCTTCTTATTACTCACCTGAGCAAGTGGTTAAGATGGCCTTATTAGCGAAGGATGAAGGCGTTTGTGCAAGCTTTCAAGAACCAACGCTATTGACGGATTGGACATTAGACCTCTTTAAGCTGGCTCGCGATGAAGGTCTTTATTGTTGTTATGTTTCAAACGGTTATATGACGATTGAAGCCTTAATGGCCCTCAAGGAAGCAGGCTTAGATGGCTTGAAGATAGATGTTAAAGGCGATGCGGAAGTTTACAAAAGGTATTGTGGAGGTGTTGACGTAGAGGTTGTTTGGAGGAATGCTAGAGAGGCTAAAAGATTAGGCCTTCATGTTGAAATAGTCAACTTAATCGTAACTGATGTAAATGATGATGAAGAATGCTTACGTTGGATTATCGAACGCCACCTTAAGGAGGTCGGACCTGAGACGCCGTTACATTTCACTCGTTATTATCCAGCTTATAAATTTCATAACCCTCCGACGAAGGTTGAAACGTTGAAGAAGGCTTATGAGATGGCTAAGAAGGAAGGCATTATGTATCCATATGTTGGCAATGTACCTGGCCATCCTTATGAGAATACATACTGTCCTAGGTGTGGAGATGAGCTAATAACGAGGAGAGGTTATATCGTAGTTCGCTATAGGCTGACGGAAGATAAGAGGTGCAGAAGATGTGGTCAAGAGATCATGATAACTGGTCGTTACGTTAAGAAGCCATCGAGTTTTCTCACGTTCCTCTGAGGTGATTTTGTCGAACAGTCCTATCGTCCGAAGGCTTAACGGCAAACAACATCTGCCTATCGCTAGAAGCTAACCCATGTCTCATGATGAACTTTTCGTCAAAGCTTAGCGTACATGCGAGAGCGCAAAGGCCTATTTCTTAAGAGCCTTCATAGAATGGCCAATTATCCACGTATAAATATACTAAGACCTTTTTCTTCAACAGGCCCTTCGCTTTTTCACATAACCTTATGAATAGCATCAGCTAAGCGCATTAAAGCAGAAAGCTCTACAAGTAGCCTCTAGCATGAAGATGAAAGGCATTACGGCCGCTTGGACTTACGTTAAGAGAAAAGTTTTAATACGAATTTGCAAAATCCTCCCTAAACGTTTATAAAAGGCTAGGCTGCAAGCTTTTACGAATGAAATGTCTCTAACAGATGCATCGAAGGCGTTAGCTTACTCCAAGGATGAGTACGAGAAGTACTTAAAGACAAGGGATGCCTTTTTACTTAGAGATGTCAGTGAGAAGGCCTGGCTAGCTGTAGTTCTAGCTACCGATGTATTACTAATAAGCTATGGATTTAAGAGGCCTGAAAGCTATAGAGAGAGGAGAAGTATACTGAGAGAGCTAGCGTCCAAAGTATCGAAGGTCAAGGAGCTAGGCCTAATTGATAGACTAGGGGCTAGAGGCTACTACCTGCATATACTTGGCTTTCATGAGGGGGCCTTAGATGAAGAGGATGTTAAGGAGGAGTTGAAGAACGTCGAGGAGTACCTTAAGCTCATAGAAGAGCTATTGCCATAAGCTTTCTTACGTTGTTTTACATAAGCTATTCATCAGGATAGAATTATGATTTGGTAAAGATCATTGCAACCTACCTTTATAGTCAAATCCAGCCTGTTAGAAAACGTATCCTATAGTTAAGCTTTGATACTAACAAAACTGTGGATCTGAGAAAGCGTTTTTAAGAGCGTTTATGAGAAAGCTGAGGGGTAGGTCTAAATGCTACATCATTAGGTTTTACAGAACCAGCTGTTACGCCACAATTTTAAGGTTCGTAAAAACGTGTCGAAAAGTGCCCAACGCCTCTTAAAAGAGAAGGTCGGAAATAGCGTTGGACTCCCTTAAGCACGCACTCCTTCATTAAGGCAGGAATTCCAACATTAAGCTTTAGACTTCTCAGCTCAAAGTCTCACTCACTCTCGCCGGACATATTAATATTTGATGACGTTGTAAAGCGCGCATCGGTTTATGCTACGTTTTTATTATGCTACTTAGGTTCTTTCTTAACGACCAACAAGTAAAAAGACCGTTATAAGTAAGGAACCTAGATAGCCTTAACGATAGAAACCGTTTCAGCAAATGCGAATTTGGACTTTGACATACTACTAGCCAATGTGTTTAAGATTTGAAGCTTTTGCTCATGATAATGAAGGTGAATACATCCATCAGGCAAAGAACAATCGATAAGCTAGCTCTTGGCATTAATGCACGATTAACTTCTCCTCATACTTCTTAAGGTATTCAACCGCCTCTCCAATATCCATGAAGAGCATATCGACGCGTTCAACGTCTTCTACGATTACCTCTCCACGGCCCATTGCCTTTGCATTTTGAGCCGCTAAACTGAGGAGCTGCACGGCATATCTAAGCGAACTTCTAACGCCAGCATCCGTAAGCCTCTCCAAGGCCTCATCCGTCATCTCCACCCTCTCCTCCATAGCTCTTATCCTTAATATCTCCCTTACGCTCTCCCTATCATACTCATGAGTCGCTATTATGACGGCTCTATCGATGAGGTCCAATGGGAACCCGAGGGGGCTTCTCACGTCCGTGCCCAATATACGAGACACGCCCCTGTTTGTCGCTAAGATGATTATAGGGGCTAGCTCGCCCTCCAACGACCTCCCTAAGAAGCTGAAGGCCTCTAAGTCGAGCATGTGGGAGTCATCGATGAAGAGTATGCCTGGATGGATGAAGGCTCTCCCTTGGTCGACCCACTCCTTAATCTGTTGATCGACGGCCATCCGCACGTCCGCGCTTATCTCCTTGGACTCAGCTCCACCGAAGAGCAACGAGAAGAACCCGCCTGAGCGGCGGGCGTTCATCTCGTCCAAGTCGGCTAACGTCATCGTATACACGAATTCCTTCTCCTTCAGGACCTTTCCACTAGGCCTTGGGATCTTACGGCTCACGTCTACGTCGTACGTCTTCCTCTTCCCCTCGGTGCTTATCCCTAGGTCAACGACCCTACCTGTTTCGGCGTCGATCTGTATGACGTGCCCTTCGCGTATGCCTTGAGAGATCATCTGCTGGGCAATGCTGGCCCCAGCCTCAAGCGTTCTTTCTTCATCCTTAGTCTTTAAGGTGATGCGTACGCTTTCAGGAACCCTTTGATATGGGTTGTACGGATGAGGGGCTGTTTCGATGCTTACGTTAGTTACTTCGCCTTCGTAAACCTTCCTCATCTCATGAATCTCGACGCCTATGCACTTTCGCATTGCCTCGATTAAGACCTCCGTCTTCCTCCTCTCCGCGCTGTAAATCTCGCTTCCACTCATGTGTATGAGCGGGACGTTCGGGCCGAGCTCTTTCGACGCAGCGACAGCGAGGGCGGTTTTGCCCGTGCCCGGAGGACCGGCGAGAATTATGCACTTACCGCTTAACTTCCCCTCCTTAATCATACGGACGACGAGCCCTATGGCCTCTCTGGCCCTCTCTTGGCCGACCATGCCATCCTTTATCTTAATGGCTCTGCCTTTCTCGTCTAAGCCTAGGCCCTTGATGTGGGTATGGGAGCCGATGCGCATAAAACGTCCGGCGCCGCTCGGTAACTCCCTTATGGAGGACATAATCCTCACCTCCAGCGGAAGCGCGACAGAACGATTAGATGAAACTCTTGTATATAAGTCAACCATGAGGTGGGGCGTCACTTTTATAACATTGGCATCTTGGCTTTCGCAGGCTTAAAATCAAGCTCCTCAATACATTTAACTATATCAAAGTCAAGCATGACGATAGCGCAATTAACTTAGCTAACTCACACGTTAGCTATGCGTTAAGCACCTCTAAGAGAATAAGGCGAGTAACAGCATTATCATAAAAAGGTGCATCGAAAGATTAAGTGGCACGTAATAAGGTGGATGGCAATTTAACAAGCCCTTGGGCTAAGACCTCGTGAGCATGTATGAGTCGAGCTGAGGTGAGCTCGCCGAGCATGGCAAGTTGCTCCGTCGATAGGTAATTGCTCGCCGAAGAGTCAAATAACATATTTGCCGACGCAGGAAACTCAGAAGTTGCGCCCCATAAGATGATGACTATGGGAACTAAAGGAAGGGCGCGAACCTTCACGGAACAATCTCCATAATCGAGCCTTTCGCCATCTAATAGCCTTGCGGCGTCCCAAAGCAGCTGAGCGTTTAACCCAAAGGTTTTCTCGATGGGTTGGATGGCCCGTTTGATAAAGGCGCTGCTGTAGCATTCGCCACCTGGTAACCGTGAAAAAGGAACAAGCTTACGTTCATTCGGTGCGGGCTTAGATTCAGCGTATCCGGATAAGATGCAGTAAACCGAAGGCTTAACTTCAGGAAATGGCTTATCCCTTATCTCGTCATATATTCGTCCATCTTCTAAAGATAACGCTAACTTAAGAAATTTTAAGATTGCAGAGTCATCAAAGCCCAATCTGCCCCTTAACGAGGCGATCTTATCTTTACACTTTTCCCACGTCCATATACCTTCACGCACCATCGGCCCTCTGATGAAGCTTTAACCCGCAGCAATTATTTAACTTTACTGGTTTAAAACGGCCTTCGTAACATTACTACGCACGGCTTACATACGCTTTTAGGGACGATTATAATATCTTTTGGAGTAGAGGAGGTTGATTGCTGTGAACTACCCCTTCCGATAGGGAGGGGCTTCCTGCTTCAAAGACGACCTGCTGGCGTCTCAGCAGGCTTGAATTCGGGCCGTCCCAGCCCTACTACGTCCTTCCAGCAATTCCCTTCGGCTTTACGTGGAACAGGGCTACTGGAAGTTTTACGTTCCACGACCTCATGCCTGTAGGTTGACGGGAGGTAGAGGATGGAGGAGGAACATAAGGGTTTCGCTCTCATCCCCCGGCTTTCGCAAGGGGACTTCCCGCCGATAAAGTTAAAGGAGGAGCGAAGCCCCTTCACTGTTCCCTTAGATGATTTTGAAAGGCTTTCATTTAATGAATGGAGAGCTTTAGCGCTTAAGGTTCGTGAGTTATTTAAGGGGGAGGTAGATAAAGTTTTTAAGGAAGATCCAACTGTAGAATTTGTTGTAATTTGCGATGGAAAAATTATCTATACTACTGATGACCTAGTAAATGTCTATGGTGATAAACTTAAGGATTTAATGAAAAGTAAGGGGAAGCCATGTTATGTATTTGCTAGACCATTATTAACCGAGGAGGCACAGGGGATCCGCTAGTCATTAAAAGCGGTTTTCATAATTCCTACGAGGACGATCGATAGGCCTTCGTCATTAGGGCTAAGCCATAGGCGATTAAACGTGAATAAAAGAAAAAGCGAGTTAGCGGCGCTTCTAACGAAGTCACGCGGAGGTATTTGGAGTTTGATGAAGTATTGTTGGCTAAATTTCCTTATCTTAAGGGAAAGATATAGGCAGCTCCAAGGGTCGAAAATGGAAATGTACTTGGGAATTCGATCGCGGATTTCAAAGTTTTTTTAACAACTATTAGCCTAAGTGAGCGCCCACCTGACGAATCCCCCATTCGTCGTCAAACATGCAATAAGTTTTTAAGGGTCGAATGTTTAATTTATTTCGGTGATCCCATGGCTGAGAAGCCGAAGTGGATAGTGCCGGAGAAATTACCGACGCCAGTTCGAGTCCTCAGAAGGAGGGGCGAGTACGACGAGTGCATTCAAGAGTTCGTACAATCCGAATTAACGAGCGCTTTGATTAGCATACCTGGCGTAAGGCCTGGTACGTTATACAGCCAATTGACGAAGAGGATAAAGGCGAGAGGATTAAAGGAAAAGGTTAAGGTGGCTAAGAGGAAGGACAAGATTTACTTGGTGAAGATTTAAAAGAGAGCGGTACGCCTCTCTCGCAAGGAAGCTTGGCGACGAGCCAAGCTCGATCCCCCATTTTTTATTTTTAGATGGCGATCGACGTTAGAGACCTAGCGTAATTCATAAGATGAGAAAGTTTAAATTAGAACCCTTGAGTGAAAAAGGCAAGCGACGCGGGGCTGTCGGCTAGCTTGGCCTAGGCTACGAGGCTTGGGCCCTCGTGACGGGAGTTCAAATCTCCCCGGCCCCATCCGCTTTTTTGAAAAACAGCCGGATTTAAGCCTCCGTTGAGCATCGTTATGTTTCCGGTTGCTATTTGTTGAAGGAACTCAA
>WUQV01000276.1 GCA_009889585.1 Candidatus Bathyarchaeota archaeon
GATGGGTTAAGGATCGCAGCTAAAAGCTGGTGGCCGTTGCTTCAATGGGCTTTAATCGGAGTAATCATCGGCATCATTTTAGGCCTTATAAGGGGTATGTTTCAAAGGCCCACCTTAGGTAGATCGCGTCAAGTTAGGCTGCTTAGCACGCAACCTCAATACGAGTTAAACTACGGAAGCCTCGCAGCGCCAAGTCGTGCTATAGGCTTCCCAGCCCCTGAATGGGGGATCGGGGACATAATCTCCGGAGTTTTAGGGATGGCTTGGGCAATCGCCACGTTCTTCGTAGTCCCAGTCATAATGTACGAGAAACTTTCACCGCTTAGAGCCGTAAAAAGAAGCGTTGAAATAATTAAGGGTATTTGGAAGGAGACGCTCATACTTAAGTTTGGCTTCAAAGCGCTCTTCTTACTTCTAGGGACGTTGGGCATACCGTTCATCCTTCTAGGGGTGATGGCTGGGGTTAGTTATTCCCCTGAACCTATAACTGGAGAATGGATGGGCATGACCTACACAACGCATATAATTGTTACTAACGCTCCAGCGCTTATAACGGGATTCGCAATTGCAATAGCCTATTGGGTGGCGCTAGCGTGTGTAAGTTTTGCAATAAAAGGCATATTGAAGGCAGCGCTTTACGAATACTCGAAGGAAGGCCGCGTTGAACCGATCTCTCCGAAGGCTGTGGAGTTCAACCCATTGAATAACGTCATCCGCTTGCTTCAGATCGAGGAGGGCCTCGGTTAGGAGATTGGGTTTTAGAGCCTAAGCTTTCCCCTTTTATTTATTGTTCAATAACTGACTAGTTGAGCCTCAAGGGGGCTAGCTTCGCTTTAAAAATGTTCGAGAGATGAGACCGGCGTTACGTAAAACTTCTCCGTTTTCATAATTAAAATCGAATTCTACAAGGTACGTTTACTCGTAAAGAGTTCTCGGCGAATACTCGTAAGCGATGTTAGCCTTTAGCAAATTCCTGACCTCCTTTTGGTCCTTCGTCTGGCCTAACGCCCACATGGTCTTAACCAAAGCTGTCTCCGGCAACATATCGTCCAAAGGGATCACGCCCATAGCCAAGAGGTCGCGGCCTTGATCGTAAACTTTCATGTTAACCCGACCCCAAATGCATTGAGAGGTCATAGCCACTAGGACTCCGTTTTCAACGGCCTCTTTAACGGCTGAGAACCAATAGTCGCCGACGTGGCCCAATCCCGTTCCTTCGAGGACTATGCCTTTGTAGCCATCCTCAACGAGCCACTTTACGAGCTTAGGGCTCGCGCCCGGGTGGAATTTGACGAGGGCGACTTTCTCCTCGAAGTTAGGCTTGAGCATCAGCTCTCCGCTCGGGTCTCGCTTACGGTAATCCTCGATGAGCATGGCGATCTTCCCGTGCTCCATTTTAGCGAGCGGAGGGCTATTGATTGAGCGGAACGTGTCCCTTCGGCTCGTGTGACACTTCCTCACCTTCGTCCCCCTGTGGAAGACGATCGAATCGTCTGACGCAGACGCATGCATAGCGACGACGACTTCTGCGAACGGCCCGAAGGCGGCAGCCCTCACGGCCTCAAGGAGGTTTAAGGCTGCGTCAGAGCTCGGCCTATCAGAAGATCGTTGGGCGCCTACGAGGATAACGGGAACGGGCAGGTTTTGAAGGGCGAAGCTCAAGGCGGCTGCAGTATACCCCATCGTATCCGTCCCGTGAGCGACGACGACTCCAGCTGCTCCTCCCTTGATGTGATAAGCAGCTCTCTCGGCCATCGCCGTCCAATGCTTAGGCGTGAGGTTCTCGCTGTAGACGCTGAAGAGCGCTTCGGCGTCGATGTTTGCAACTTCAGCGAGCTCAGGTACGATGCTGTAGAGCTCTTCAGCTGAGAGCGCTGCTCTAACGGCTCCAGTCCGATAATCGACGCGGCTGGCTATCGTCCCGCCCGTGCTAACCAAAGCGACTTTGGGCGAGCCGGGCTTTTGCTCAGGCCGAGGAGGTAGGGTGAACGACGGCTTTACCCCTTCTCTAACCTTCTCCACGTGAATTTCAGGCGTTATTCGAACTCCGATGTTGTAGCCGCTAGCCAACTTTATGACGATGTGCCGTTCGTCTTCGTACATCGAGCGCGGCATCAGCAGCCCTTCGTAAACGAGGCCTCCCTTGGTTATACGAACGACGTCGCCGACTTCGACGTTGGCCTCTCGCAAGAGCTTAAGGGCTTCCCCTCGATAACCAATCAAGCTCTCGCTCAACGCCTCCCCCTCAATTCAGCTCCTTCATCATGTACGGGCCTTTATGACGATAGCCGAAGCGCGTGTAATAACGCTTGACGCCTAAGGCGCTTAAGATGAGGATTCTCTTACGGTCGTATTCCTCACGCGACATCCGCTCGGCCTCTTCCAATAAGGCGGCCCCATAGCCTTTATGCTGCCAAGCCTGAGGGGAGCGACTTCCCACGGGGACTAAGGGCCCGTAGACGTGAAGCTCTCGTACGATGGAGGACGGCCGTTCGACGACCTCAGGCCTGTGAGCCTTTTCCGACGGCATGCGAAGCCTAAGGTAGCCTATGAGCACGTCGTTTACGGGATCTTCGACTGCGATGAACACGTCCTCCCCCTCCGAGGCTCGCTCCTTAAGGACGTTGATGCGAACGTAGTCGAGGCTCGGCTTTACGCCATCCTTCAACAGCCGATGGCCAACCTCTCGACAGCGGATGCAACGGCACTCAAGATCCAGCTCCTTTAACCGCCTTTCGACGAGGTCGCGCAAATCCCCTCTTTTAACGCCAGCTACTATCAAGGGAGCTGGGATAT
The DNA here is from genome assembly GCA_009889585.1 of Candidatus Bathyarchaeota archaeon. GTDB lineage: Archaea > Thermoproteota > Bathyarchaeia > Bathyarchaeales > WUQV01 > WUQV01. The sequence goes on from WUQV01000276.1 coordinate 2,797, forward strand.
CGCGTTGGACTCGCATGACCCTGACCCACGGTGGGATCATCTTAGCCACGTTTACGAGGAGCTCGACCGCTTCCTCGGTTGAATAAGGCTCGTATGACCCTCGTTTCCACCATTCGTATAGCTTCGTCCCCTCGATAACCAAGCAAGGGTATATCTTCAACATGTCCGGCTTGAAGCTTTGGTCGAAGAATATCCGTCGAAATGCCTCGAGGTCGCGTTCGAAGCTCGACCCAGGTAAGCCGGGCATCATATGGTAGATGATCGCGAGCCCCGAGTCCTTAAGGATACGGGTGGCTTCGATAACGTCATCAACGGTATGGCCCCTGTTGACGAGTTCGTAAACGTCGTCGTAGACCGTTTGGACGCCTAGTTCGACCCGCGTTATACCTAATGAGAGCAATCGATCGACATGATGTTCCTTGGCCCAATCTGGACGAGTCTCGATCGTCATGCCTGAGTTACGGATTTTGCTCGCCTCGGACAGCCGCTTTGCCTCATCCAAGCTTTGAGAGGTTTGGCCGTTGAGGGCATCAAGGCACCTTTTGACGAAGTGCTCTTGGTAATCCGGCGGAAGGGCCGTGAAAGTCCCGCCTAAGATTATCAATTCAACTTTGTCGACGACGTGGCCTATCGCCTCGAGCTGACGTACGCGATGGGCGACTTGCGAATAAGGGTCGAACTTATGCTCTAATGCCCTTAACGCCGCTGGCTCGTGGCCGGTGTAGCTTTGAGGTACGCCGTACGAAGGGCCCCCTGGGCAATAAGCGCAAGGGTTTCGTTGAGGACAAGGCCACGGCTTGACCATGACGGCGATCGTCGCCACCCCTGAGATCGTACGAACGGCCTTAAGGCGAAGGAGGGGCGCCAGCTTGTCGACTTCTTCGTGCCTTAAGGATCGAATGAGGTCTACGTTCGATGGGACGCGAATTAACTTGTACCTACTGGCTACTTCCCTCTTTAAGGAGCTTACGTCAGCTTCCGTCGGGCTCGAGATGAGCATCAGCCGTTCGATTATCTCCCTGCAAGCCTCTTGCCACGAAGCGTCCATCGCGTAGGAACAGCCTTCGGGTGCCTAAAACTTTAAAAGGAGAGCCTCGTTATCTAAAACTTGAGATGCCGACACACGGCTCCCTTACGAAAGCGGGAAAGGTTCGTTCGCAAACGCCGAAGATAGAGCCTCTTAATAAGAAGAGGCCTATGCCGAAGGTAAGGTCTAGAAGAAACTATGAAAAGCGCGTGATCCTTCAAAGGAAATCCGGCCAGAATTGGTTACAAGCGAAGTAAGTTAACGCTCGACTTATTCTCATGTTGTACGCTTCTCTCGTCCTCCTAAACGGGGATGTTTACACCTTTAACCCAAGGCAGCCGAGGGCCGAAGCCATCGCCGTATTCGACGATAAGATCGTTTACGTTGGAGACGATCGAGGGGCTAAGGGCTGCGTAGGCCCGACGACTAAGGTCTTAAACCTTAAGGGAAAGGTGGTGCTGCCGGGCTTCATCGACGCGCACATCCACTTGGCGAGCTACGGCAAGGCCCTTTCCGCCTTAGATTTGAGGGGGATGAAGTCGATAAAGCAGATAAAAGAAGCCGTTCGAGAGCGAGCTAAGCGAACTCCTTCTGGCGCGTGGATACTCGGCCGAGGCTGGGATCAAGAGGTATTGGAGGAGAGAAGGATGCCGACGAGGTGGGATCTAGACGAAGCAACCGAAGAGCATCCGGTCGCCTTAAGGAGGGTATGCGGCCACGTTTGCGTCGTTAACTCAAAAGCCCTACGGATGGCCGATGTGGACGAAAGCACTCCTCCGCCGAAGGGAGGAAGGATAGATAAGGATTCGGTCGGAAGGCTGACGGGGATATTGTACGAAGGCGCTCAAGAGCTTGTTCTAAGGGCCGCGGAACCGACCGAGGAGGAGCTCGTCTCAGCGTGTTCGTTAGCTTGTGAGGAAGCCGTTAGATGCGGGTTGACGAGCGTCCATTGGATCGTGAGCTCTTCAGCCGAGTTACGCGCCATCAAAAGGGTTAAGGACGAAGGCAAGCTCACGTTACGAGTTTACGCCTTGATGCCCGTAGACCTATTGGACCATCTTAAAGGCTTAGGGCTTTGGACTGGACTAGGTGATCCCTTCCTTAAGGTCGGGGCGATTAAAGTATTCGCCGACGGCTCCCTTGGCGCTCGAACGGCCGCCTTAAGGAGGCCTTATGACGACGACCCAAGCAACTACGGAATGCTCGTTTACTCCCCCGATGAGCTGAAGGAGCTCGTCGTTAAGGCTCACGAGGCTAAGCTTCAACTAGCGATTCACGCTATCGGGGATAAGGCGGTCGAAGCGGCGTTGAACGCGTTAGAAGAGGCCTTGAGGAGGCCGACGAAGCATCATCGCCATCGAATAGAACATTGCTCCATCCTCGACGAAGATTTGATTAAGCGTATGAAGGGGTTAGGCATCATCGCCTCGGTTCAACCTCACTTCGTCGTCTCGGACTTCTGGATCGTCAGCCGCGTCGGCCTTAGCAGAGCCCGTTGGGTTTACGCCTTCAAAAGCCTATTGAAAAGCGGGATCGTCGTTTGTGGAGGCTCCGATTGCCCAGTCGAGCCCATTCAGCCGTTATTAGGCGCCTGGGCTTGCGTCGTTAAACATCCTATCGTTGAGGAGAGGTTAAGCGTTGAAGAAGCCCTTAAGTTATACACGATTAACGCTGCGTTCGCGAGCTTTGAGGAAGATGTAAAGGGCTCCATAGAAGTAGGCAAGTTAGCTGACTTCGTAGTCTTAAACGAAGATCCCTTTGAAGTTGATCCGAATAGGATTAAGGATATAGAGGTGTTAATGACTATCATAGGAGGTAAAGTCGTTTACTCTAAGTTTAATGTAAGCGCTTAAGAGCTTGAGTGAAAAAGTGGCTCATGAGCTAATGATCAAAAGGATTATCCCGTTAGCGTTCGATAACATGGGCGTAAGCCGA
>WUQV01000277.1 GCA_009889585.1 Candidatus Bathyarchaeota archaeon
CCAGACATCGTCGAAATCATCCAATTCGGGTCATCGGTTTACGCCTCAACTCACGCTAGGGATATAGACTTAATCGTCGTAACGAAGGACGAAAAGGCCTACGGCGGTTATTTCGATGCCTCAAACTCCGAAGACTCGCCCTTTAACGTCGACGTCCTCATCTTCAACGTAAGAAAGCCTCCTAGGCCAGACCTCTTAAGGAACGTCTTAGGGGCCTTTAAGGTGCTATATGGAGATGGAACGTACTTGTTGAAGTACGCTAAGGCACTAGGCGATCCTACGTTCGATGAAGCAAGGGCGTTCCTTAAAGCTGCTCTCGATTACGCGAGCCTCGCGAAAGGGACGGACGATCCGTTGTTGAAGGATAGACGTGTAAGGCAGGCGTTCGACGCTCTCTTTCACGCAGCTAGGGTAGCTTCCATGGCGTATTTATCCATGGAGGTCGACAGACGGGGCTTAATAAAGAAGAGGCCTCCGGAGCCTTTTAGGAGCCAGTTCGAAGAGTTCATAGCCACTCTTCATTTAATGTACTTTTACAACGGGGAGTACCCGAGGGAGACGACTTGGGAGGAGTTCCAAACTTGGATTAGGAGGGTTGAAGAATACGTTAACGAACTTGAGAAGGATATAGAATCAAAGAAGCTAAAGCGAAGCTAGCTTCCGTATCAACTGTAGAACTCTTATTCTCGCTTCTGCAGCTTCTTCTCGGCAAGTTCTGCCTTGATGCTCGCCGTAACTTCGGAAAGTGGAGCTATGGCCTTAGCCATCGTCTCCTCCATTCTCTCAATAGTCTTTCGAACTCCTTCCTCCATCCTCTCTATCGTTTTTCGAGTGTAATACGCATTAATGAGCCATGAGGAGAAGATACCTATCAGTAAAACCACGACGCTAATCCAAAGTTCTTGCTCCAAAGCGACCCTTTATGTACTTCAACCGCCAACTTATTAGCTTTACTCAACGCACCCTTTGACAATACATTCTTTCTGAGGTTCCCACACGAGGAAGTTGCGAATAAACCTGTGAAGGCCGTCGAAGGAGCTTACGGCCTTACGATCTTAATGAAGTAACGTATCGACTAGGGCTGCCTAGGCGTTTCTACAACCAAGTGGATCTTCCTTCGGTCGTAGGGAGGCATCTAACTATCAAGCTATATAATCGACCCTCTCCTTAGCGGCCGCGGGCTTAAGCCCCTTAAACGAGGCCACTAGCTCTTGAGCTGATTGATAGAGCGACGCAGGACCCGTGCTCAATAGCTTCGCCACGGATTCAGCCCTCTTAGCCATGTCCTCGAATCCCATGCGCCTGAAGATGTCAGCGAGCTCCTTATAATGGCCGGCGAGCTCGTTCGACGACTTTACGATCGATCCTATCACTTCGATTAGCTTGTTCAATTGAGCTTCATCAGATGCTATGCGAAGGGCTTTCTCTCTATCCAACCTAACGGCCCTTCGACCTTTTAGGACCGCGTTAATCGCGATCGCCACCTTTTTGAAGGAATTCTTTAAAGAGGAAAGCATTACGAAGGCCTTCTTACGCTTCATTGCTGGCGCGCTCATCTTAATGTTATTAAGATCATTTAAATTTAAATTCTTCCCTTTAGCTGGCTGCTTGGCTAAAGCTCCAACGTCATAATCAGACATTTGACCTATATCTCGTCGTGACAATAATAACTTGGGCCAATGGCTAATCTTAAAGTGGTTGATTGAAGTGAAGGAAGCGAAGCTGTTAAGCTTGTGAGGGCGATTGGCTTGGACGTATTAGAGGCGATCTTCACCCGTAGGAGCGTTCGAAGGTACGAAAGGCGCTACGTTAGCGACGAGCTCGTTCGAAAGGTGCTTGAAGCGGCGATTTACGCGCCAAGCTCGAAGAACGCGCAACCGTGGGAGTTCATCGTGATTCGTAATAAGGAGACGAAGGAGAGGCTGGCCGAGTTAGCGCCTTACGGCAAGTTCTTACGTGAAGCGCCCGTTGTCATAGCCGTCGTAACCGATCCGGCTAAGTCCCCTAGGTTTCATGAGGTCGACGGGGCTTGCGCCGTTCAGAACCTGGCGCTCGCAGCTCATGCGTTAGGGCTAGCCACTTGCTGGATTGGAACGATGGATCGCGAGGCAGCGAAGCCATTGTTAGGGGTGCCGCCGGAGAGAAACTTGCTGACGGTGCTACCCCTTGGATATCCAGCTGAAAGGCCTCCTCGGCCTTGGAGAAGGCCGTTAAGCGAGATCGCTTACTCTGAAAAGTACGGGCTCCGTTAATCCCCACTAAAGTAGGGAGCTCAAGTTTTAGCTAGGGGCCAGCGGCTTGAGCTCCTTTACGTCAGAACAGCTCTTGTTAGCCCCATCTTCGGCTTGGTTAGAGCCTAAGCCCTAGAGCTAATGACTCGGCTTCGGGCCTCCGTCTTCAAGGCCTAAAGGAGACCATCCGCCGGCCTTAGGCGCGAGGTGAGTCAGCTGGCGCCCCAATGGCGAGGTATTTAAGTTACGTATTTCACTTATCGCTTAAAGTCGAATTTAATAAGCAGCTTCAACGAACGCACATAATACGCAGAATGTAAACTATTCGCCTTAAGGAAGGACTATTAAGCGCACTCACTAATTTCCACATCCGATTTCAAATATTCGATTAACTTTTCCGAAATTAACGGCCTTCCATTGACCAAAGGATAGGCGTAAGGCAGACCGATTATATGTTCAAATGGCTCCTTTTGTATGACTATTTCTACCCCCTTCACTATCGGTATTTCTTCCAACCTCTTCCCATGGATCACTTGCCAAGCGATATAAACGCTACCATCTATACTGAATTGCCAATCCCCTATGTTCCTCTTCTTTGAGAGAGGCATTTTTGAAGATATAAAAAGATAAGTCCTCCCCCTTGGAGGATGATCACCTAAGATCCCTCCTACGACTACATAAGAAATGCCCTTAAGATCGAAGGGCTTCAGTCTCGCTTCAGCTTTAGGATCTAAAATTAAGATCTTTTCTTGAATCTCCTCCTTCCTCGTTATACTTTCCCTCCAAACTTCTCCATATTGAGAGAGAACTTCTGCATCCTTCATATTCTTTACGTTAGAGAATATCAAGTTTTCTTCTCCTATGATTTTCGAAGCAAATTCATACTCTATTAATAACCATTTGCTGAGGAAAGGCTCACAATGTTCTATGACGATTTTCATCATCAAGTTAAAAATGCGATTAACGCTTAAAAAGTTTTAAACGTTTTTCACTTAGCTTCTAATCGCTATCGGCCGAAGATACTACTTCAAGCGAAGGCTCCACGAGGGGCTTTGATAGGCTCGGAGGGCTACACCCTAACCCTTGGCGGAGGCGGGCCGTAGGTGGCTCGGCCTCTGCGCTTAAATCTAATACATCCCTTTCTTCCATTATGGAAGAAATGAATATGAAGAAACGGGAAAATGTAAATTTAGACGACCAAGGTAACGTGCATCGAGCTGAAGTCATTAGGGAGGAGCTATTCGAAAGAGGCGCGCGCTTTTCAGCTATTTACGTCAAGTTGAAGAACGCTTGCCTCATGTTTTTGAGCGAAGGAGAGGATCGATTAGGCACGTTGGCGGCGGCGATTCCGTCAAGCGAGGGCGTAATCGGCCCTTCGATTTCATCCATCCTATTGGGAAGTCGCGATACGATAGTGGCTCGAGCGCTAGCGGAAAGGCTCGCAGGCATAACGAGGAAGATGGCACTCGTATCGATATCGCTTAAGACGATGAGGGATGTCGAAGCTGCTTCAACGTTGGCTAAGTTGTTCGATAAGGTCCTTAAGGACGGAGGGTAAAGGATGAGCTTACGATCATTCCTTCAAGAGCTAGAGAAGGCGAACGAGTTAATCAAGGTGAAGGAAGAGGCCTCGGTTAAGCATGAGATAGCCGCCGTGCTTAAGGAGTATGAAACATCCGTTATGCTCTTTGAGAACGTAAAGGAGTCTAAAGTTCCAGTTGTCGCAGGGGTTTGTGGCACGAGGGGGAGGATTTGTCGAGCGTTAAACGTCAGCGAGGAGGAGCTATACGGCCGCTTGATCGAGGCGATGAGGGCGCCTAAGAGGCCGAAGGTCGTTAAAGAGGCCCCCGTTAGGGAAGTCATCGAAGGGCCCGACCTTTCCAAGCTCCCTATATTGACGCATTACGAACGCGACATGGGCCCGTACATAACGTCAGGTGTGGTTTTCGCTAAGTTCCCCGATGGAAGGGGCCAAAACGCCTCCATACATAGGATGCTCGTCTTAGATAGGAATCGCTTAGCGATTCGGCTCGTCCCAAGGCACTTATATTATATATTTAAGCTAGCCAAGGAAAGAGGCGAAGCTCTTGAAGTGGCGATAGCGATAGGATTGCATCCAGCTGTTATGTTAGCGGCTTCATCGTCTCCTCCGTTTGGACGAGATGAAATGGAAGTAGCTAACGCGCTTTTAAACGATAAGCTTGAGCTTACCCCTTGCGAGAAAGTGGATATCTTAGTGCCATCTGAAGCTGAAGTCGTGTTAGAGGGGAGGATTTTACCGGACGTCGAAGCCGAAGAACGAATGGTCGATATAACGGAGCTTTACGATGTCGTCAGAAAGCAACCAGTTATTGAGTTGGTTAACGTAATGCGACGAGAGGATTGCATTTACCAAGCCCTTCTACCATCTGGGCCTGAGCATAAGCTCTTGATGGGATTGCCGCGAGAGGCGATGATTTGGGAGTCCGTTCTTAACGTCGTCCCTAAGGTTAAAGCCGTGAACCTCACGGCCGGGGGTTGCGGATGGCTTCACGCCGTGATATCGATCGAAAAGCAAACGGACGGTGACGCTAAGAACGCATTGCTGGCGGCGTTTGGCGCTCACCCAAGCCTTAAGCTCGCCATAGTCGTCGATACGGACGTGAACGCGTACGACTTGAGGGAGGTCGAATGGGCGTTGGCGACGAGGTTTCAAGCGGGCGAGGACTTAGTGTTGATCCCGAGGGCGAGGGGTTCTACGCTCGACCCTTCAGCCGATCAAGAGACGGGGCTGACGACGAAGGTAGGCATGGATGCCACTAAGCCGTTGAGGGAGCCGAAGGAGAGGTTCGAAAGGGCGGCGATACCGATCGAGCCGAGAGCGGCTGAGGTGATCGAAGGGCTGAGGAAGCTCGTTACGAGGTCGAAGGCCGAATCGTCCTAGCGAAGCCGCCTCTTAAGGGCTTTTTAAAAGCTCATAAGGGAGGGATGGCTTCGCGCTTAAGGGGCGCATGCCGGTAAAAGTAGGAGACGTTATGGTCAAGAGGGTTATCGTAATAAACGCTGACGTTAACGTTAAAGAAGCAGCAAAGGTCATGAACGATAACGAAATAGGTTCGTTAATAGTCGTCGAAGAGGATAAAGCCGTAGGCATTTTAACGGAACGAGATTTGCTTAAGAAGATAGTGGCTACGGCCGCCGACCCTGAGAAGGTTAAGGTGAGAGACATCATGTCGAGTCCCCTCGTCGTCGTAGATCCTGACGCGAATTTGGAAGACGCAATAAGGCTGATGTTCGAGGTTAAGGTCAAGAGGCTTCCGGTGGTTAAGCATGGGCAATTGGTCGGCCTCCTATCTTTAACGGACGCTTGTAGGCTTCAGCCGCAAATGATCCAACTCGTCAAGGAATTGGCCGCCAAGTGCTTAGATTTGCCAAAGAGGATGCAAAAGACCGTTAAGTATTACATCGCGTAATCGTTAAGGGGTGGTTGAAGTGCCGATTAAGTCCAGCTCGATATACGTTCACCTCTTCGGCAAGCCGGCTTGGGAGCTCGAAGGGTTAGAGGGAAACGAGCTCGACGAAAGCTTCGCTGAAAAGATAGAAAGCCTAGCTGAAGATCTTAACGAAAGGCTTAAGGAAGTTGCGAAAGCGTTAAGGATTCTCATTAAAAACGGTTGGAAGGCTTACGGAGGGCTTTACGATATATACTTAACGAAGGATATTCCAAAGGAAGAGGCTGAAGAGGAGCTAAGAAGGTTGGGGTTAGATTACTTAGAAGTTGAAGAGGAGGAGTTTGAAGAGGAAGAGGAGCTTGAAGAGGAAGAAGAACTTGAAGTTGAGGAAGAACTTGAAGCCGAGGAGCTAGAGTAGGCTATTCTATAGTTAAAGCTAGATACTCCCTTTTTATTCAATCCAACCCTCGAGAAGGCTTTAAGGTAGCTTTATAATAATGCTTTTTATAAAAAAGAATTTAATGAACCTAATGGGCTTCGGATGAATAGGCTGGAGCTTGCGAAAAGGTTCTTAGTGGAAGCTCGCGAGGCCCTCGAGGGCTTCAAGAGGACTGGCGACGAAGCCAAGAAGAGGCAAGCGTGTGAAAAAGGATGGGGGGCTGTGGCTCAAGCGTTGATGCACGCCGCAGGGCGCGAGTTTTATGCGCACCGCGAGTTCGGGAACATGGCTAATGAGCTTTTCAGGAAGACAGGGGATAAGCGATTCATCATATGGGAATCGGTAGGAGAGGCTCTCCATGGCGGAGGCTTTTATCATGGGGCTTTTGATGTCGATGGGATCAGCCTCATGCTCGACGAGCTAGAGGAATTCTTAAAAGCCGTGGAGTTGATTTCAACTAGAACGTGAGGATGCTTCACTTAAGCATCGGCATCTTTATGCCCTTCTCCTTAGCTATCCTCCTCGCCTTATCGTAGCCAGCGTCAGCGTGCCTTACGATCGCCAAGCCCGGGTCGGTCGTTAAGACCCTCGTTATGCGTTCCTCCGCCTCCTTCGTCCCATCTGCGACCAAGCACATTCCGGCATGAATGCTATAGCCTATGCCGACCCCTCCTCCGTGATGAACGGAAACCCACGTAGCGCCTGCGACGGCGTTTAAAAGGGCGTTTAAAATCGGCCAATCGGCTATGGCATCGCTTCCGTCGATCATCCCTTCCGTCTCGCGATTCGGAGAGGCGACGCTGCCGCCGTCCAAGTGATCCCTGCCTATCCAAATCGGGCCGGAGAGCTCGCCATCCCTTACCATGTCGTTTATCATCTTGCCGAATCGAGCCCTTTCCCCGTACCCTAGCCAACAGACGCGAGCGGGCAGTCCTTGGAACTTAACGCTCCCTTTAGCCTTCGTTATCCAACGGCAGAGCTCCTTATTGTAAGAAAACTCCTCTAGTATCACGTCGTCGAGCTTGTATACGTCCTCCGGATCTCCGATTAATGAGGTCCATCTAAACGGACCGCGCCCTTCGCAAAACATCGGCCTGATGTAGCGTTGTACGAACCCTGGGAACGCGAACGCCTCCTTAAGGCCAACGTCTTGAGCCTGTTGACGGATGTTGTTCCCGTATTCAAAGACCACGGCGCCCCTCCTCATCATCTCGACCATAGCCTTCACGTGAACTCGAACGCTTTCCTTCGCTCGCCTTACGTATTCAACGGGGTTATCCTCCCTTAGCTCATCCGCTTCCTCCTTCGAAAGGCCAGCTGGATAATAACCCCTTAACAAGTCGTGAGCGGCCGTTTGATCGGTAACGACGTCGGGTACGATGCCCCTTTTGACGAGCTCCGGGTGGACTTCAGCTGCGTTGCCGAGGAGGCCTATGCTACGAGGAACCCCTTCCTCCTTAGCCTCGAGGGCCACGTCTATAGCTTCGTTTAAATCGTCAGTCCAAGCCTCTAAGTAGCTGTGTTTCAACCTCCTCTCTATGGCCCTTTTATCTATTTCGACGATTAAGGCGACCCCTTCGTTCATCGTCACGGCCAACGGTTGAGCCCCTCCCATCTCCCCAAGGCCTGCCGTCAAGACGAGCCTTCCTCGTAAAGTGCCGTCGAAGTGCTCCTTAGCCACGGCCGCTAACGTCTCGTACGTCCCTTGCAATATCCCTTGGGTGCCGATGTAAGACCAAGATCCAGCGGTCATTTGGCCGAACATTATCAAGCCCTTTTGCTCTAGCTCGAGGAAGTAATCCCACGTAGCCCACTTAGGGACGAGCATGGAGTTAACGACGAGGGCCCTCGGAGCCCACTTACTCGTTTTAAATACGGCGACGGGCTTTCCGCTTTGTATTAACATCGTCTCGTTCGGCTCGAGCTTTAGAAGCGTCTCAACGATTTTCTCGAAGCACTCCCAATCCCTAGCGGCCTTTCCAGTCCCTCCGTAGACGATGAGGCGCTCCGGATCCTTAGCGACTTCAGGGTCGACGACGTTGTACAACATGCGTAAAATGCCTTCTATTTGCCAATCCTTACAGTGAAGCTCGTGCCCAGTTATGCACTTAACGGCCTTTTTCTCTACTACTAAGGGCCGTTTGCGCCTCGCTTTCGCCATACGAGCTCCTCCGCTTTAAAGCGAAACGTAGGGCGTAATAAATGCCGGTTAGTCAAGTAAATAAGCCGGCAGGTCAGTTAGCTCACGTTTAAGCGGTTAATATATGAGCTTAGCCCTAAGGATCATCTCGATTATGGCGTAGCTCATGATCAAGAGCACGAGGCCGGCCATCAACATTATGTACGCTTGTCGAGGCCTATGAGCGTACCTCGTTGATCGATACAGCAGTAACAGCCCCGACGTTCCCATGACGTACAAGGCCATCACTGCTAAGCTCTCGCCGAGGAGTTGGTCGTTTATCGCGCCTGGGTGATAAAGGATAGGCCTTCCGTACTCTCCGACGAAGTAAGCGACGAGGGGCTTCTCCAACAGGTTGTAAAGGGTTCCTCCGAGGAGGAGTATCGAAGCGATTATTAAGGCGGAGCTGATAAACCAATCAGGAGGCCTATGAGCCTTAGCCTTTGAATAAGCCCTCATGGCTTTGTTTATGAGCGACGAAAGCCTCCCCCTCGGCTCTTGCGACAACGAAATCCCTCATTTTTAAAATCAAAGGGCGTTAAATTTCTTTCGTACGATGGCATTAACGCGGCCTTTTACGGGCTTCTCGTCCTTTAACGAGCGATTTTAGGAGTGATCATATCCTATAACGTTGTTAATGAAGACATAAATATCCTGCGATATATTACACAAATAAGACGGGTGAGATGATGCCCCAGCGCGTCGTATGCCAAAGCTGCGGAGAAGTGCTTTACGAAGGAAACGAGCTAAGGCGTCCGATCGAAATAGTCCAACGTTATAACGGCCGTTGTCCTCGTTGCGATCGAAGCCTATCGATGGTGCCGACTAACGTTGAAGTAAGGCCCACTAGCCCTATCTACCGCTAGAGGCAGCCAGTTCGGCTTGAAAGAACCCATCTTTATTATTTCCATAAATCGCGCGAGAGATGACGACTTTCGCCGACTTCGACACGCCCATTCGGTATGATGGCTTTCTCAAGGCACTTAGCGGCGAGGAACGCCGTCGGCCTTTTCGACGTAACCCACGTGGGCAGAGCGCTCATATTCGGCCTTGACGCCGAGCGATCCTTGAAACCACTCGACGACGAACGACGTCTCCACGTTAAGGCTGAGGAAGCGCAGCCCTCCCCTCTATGCAACAAGAGAGGGAGCTAAAGCTGTACGTGGGACACGGCAGCTATGGGGCCTCGGCTATTCCTACACCGAGATCTCTAGGCGGCCTTCGGCCCTGCTCTCACGCTTCTACTTCGCCAAGGAGCCGGCCTGAGCGACGGGCTCTCTGGGCCAGTTCCGCCGCCTGATGAACCTATCATGATCGCGTCAAGCCTCTCGCGCAGCAGCATCTCGGCGCTCCTGTGGTACGAGCTCGCGCCGAGCTTGCGGGCGACCTCTGAGGCCCCCTTCGTCCAAGTCGCAGATCGGACAAGCTCAGCCAAGCCCTCGGCGGATAGGATAGCTCGCGGAGCGCCCTGACGTGGTTTCACCCCCACGGGCCGGTTCCCATGACGACAACGTTCAGCAACGGCCGCGAAACGTAGACGCTAACAAGTAATAGAGGTGCGCTCGGAACGGGGCTCCGGCATCGTCAGCGCCACTAGACGCTCAGGTTATAAAAGCGGTGGAGCGAAGCCGGCTGGCTCATCCGGCGGCTAACCTTTTTACGGCCTCGCTCGGGTCGAGTGTTTCCACGTACTTCGATAGCTCCCGCTTGCACTCTTGGCGCAACAGGTGCCTCTCATCTGTCGTGACGAACAGCTCGCAGCCCTCCTGATAACTCGTTGCTAAGTAGTGGAAGTCGGCCGACGGTATGCTAAACCTCGCCTTCAGGTCCCTGAACTCAAGCATTAGCTCTATTACCTTTTCCACGTAGGGCTCGTAGGGCATGACGCTCACGTTAAACTTATCCAGCAGCGACACGGTGGCCGTGTAGACCACCTCAACTGGCAGGCGCGTGGAGGCGAGGGCACCTGGTAGCTCCATCAGCAGAAGGGCCGAGCTCACGCCCTCATGGCCCCCTCTTAGTATCACCTCGCTGAGCTTCCGAGCGTCCTTGTGGTACTTCTCGCCAGCCCTCTTTATCGACGCGATCAATGTGCTGGCATCGAGCCCGACCCTCAAGCTCTCCGCTCCTTCTCGACCATCTCGGCGGCCGAGATGTCTGCGGGAAAGTACCCTTCAAGCTCCTCGGCCAGCTCCCCCAGATCCTTGACCTTGGCCCAAGGGGGCGCCTTGAACGCAAGCTTCCTTGGAGCCTTGAGGAAGTATACGTTGACCCTGCCCTTCCTGAACGCGACTACCCTGCCCTCGCTGGCCAATTTCAGGAGGCACGCTTGGGCCGTCGCCCAAGCCACCCTGAGCTTGGCGGCTGCCTCATCCGGCGTCACCGGCCCCTCCTCCAGCAGCCTTAGCACGCCCTCCTCCAGCTCCTTCATCATACCATTCATGATGAGATTCATCATTAGATATAAGGTTTGTCAGAACACAGAGCGCCCGCTCGAATGCAAGGGCCTTTAAGACCCCCTGCCGTGTTTCGGTCAGAAAGCCCCTGCGGCTTTAAAACCCAAGAGCACGGAGTTTGAATCCAGCGTCACGGCCCACTTCTGGAAGACGCGGCCTTAAGCCGGTCAGATCGATCTAACCGCCGTGCAGCGGCGCGAATCACCGTTGGCCCAGCGCATTTTAGCCTTAGTGAG
>WUQV01000278.1 GCA_009889585.1 Candidatus Bathyarchaeota archaeon
AAGAACATATACTTCGATCGACCTACGAAGTAAAGGCTTCATTAACCCTTTATTTTTCTCATCTTAACGCTTATCTATTGAAGGAAATCACGATCTAACTAATGATGCGATCCATCTTCATCAAATTAATAGAACTTCTGTGATAGCAGGCGAGGAGTTAAGGACTATCAAAGATCAAGCACCTCATAATCGGATCGACAAGGAGGGCCTTCAGCCACCCATAGCTTTTTAGAACGAAGGTCCATGATGATGGAGGCGACTGTCTGATACCGTTGCCCCTTCCGCATGCCCTCTTCTGGATGGCGGCATATGGAATACGGGCCATCGTGATCTCTTAAGATCTTTTTAAGATCTTCTACGCTTAGAACATCGTCTTCTTCAGTAGCCTGCTTTAGAAGTCTGTTGGCTCTATCGAGCCTGCGAAATGTTGAAAGGCGCTCCTCTTGAAGTGGTTCGTAAATGCTCAAATCGCCAGGCCTAAAGAAATGATTAGTATGTACGAAGAAGCCCCTTAGCACGTGATGCACGGTTTCTCCATGAGGTGCAGCTTCTATATCTACTGCTTCCCCACACTCATCGTAGGCCTGAGCTATTAGGAAGTTCGCTGAACAAGAGCGCTTCGAACCTATCACAACGTTAACGGCTTGCTTGATGGTCTTGGAGTTGAGTATCCTCCAGCAGCGGACGTGGAAAGGCTCCTCCAACCTTCTCCAATCGTCTTTATCGGAAACCAATCCGTTGACGGCTAGGCCAAGCCCCTCGGAGTTAAGGCCTATCTTGCCCCCTATGATGCCAGCCTCCGTGAAGTAGATAATCCTTAGGCCGTCTAGACGTGTAACTCTTAAAATCAAGCCGCGTACATCAGGGATCCTTGATGGCCGCTATCTCTACGAGGCTTTGCCCTGAGCCATCGGAAAGGCCCTCCATAGCCGTAGCGTACTTAGGGCTTCCTTTCTCGATCGCATCCAAATACAGCTCGGCCCTGCGAAGCACTTCGTCTTTAGAAAGGCCCCATTCAACGTTGAAGCGGTAGAAGTAAACCTTTAAGTTATGGGCTATATGCTCCTTGGCATATTGACCATGAGCTAACCCGATCTCGTAAGCGTCTCCCTTTACGCTTAAGGCTTGCAAGACGAGGCGCCTTTAAACAACAGAAGAGCTTTAGAGACGCTTCATAAACGTTATCCAAGCAGGCTGGCGCTTAAAGCCTAGCTTCTCGTTTACGTGCAGTATGCCTACATTCCCCGAATCGTTGAAGGTCTTGATGACCTTGAAGCCTTGTTTGCGAGCGTACTCGATAACCTTAAGCTTAAGGGCCATGGCTATGCCGCGCTTACGATACTCACTCTTAACGCCCGTAAGGCCTTGATATACGTCGCCGAGCTCCTCGCTGCCTCGCCATAGGCTGCTGACCCCCACGTAGACATAGCCACTCTTGGCTATGAAGTAACCTTCAGGCATGCAATCTGGATGCTCTATATGGCGACGCATGAACTCCTCGAAGGGTATTGGCGTATAGGGTTTTGGGGACGGTATATCGATCACTATTTCGTTTTCTAGATCGTAAAGCTTCCTGTAACAATTCGGATTCGTTTTGCTCTCCTCGAAGAGAGTAGTGATGATTATCCCCTCGCGGGCTAAGCGCTTTGACTCGTCTGGGAACTTAGATGGATCGAAGCTTGATATATCAAGCCGTAACTCCCACGTCCGCATCTTCTCTACGAAGCCAAGCTTTCAAGCTTTCTCAAGAATTCAAGGCCATTAGGCAGGGACTCGCGGGCTACAGCTAGGACTACCGTTGCCTTTAAGTCACGAAGGTCCTCGAGGATACGGTGCCACAGCCGAGTTCCAACGCCTCGTCTCCACCAAAAGGGATGGACGAAGATGTCGACCCGGAACCTTTGCGGGTCGAACATCCCAGGTATATGGGAATATACGCCGAAGGCGATGACTTGATCTGAGGTATCGTCAACGGCTACGTACCGTTTCCTCACGTAACGTTCCTTGTCGAATCTCTTATCATCCTCGCGAAGGTCCTCGACATCCGTACGGTGATCAGGATAAATCGCGTTGAGTATCTCCGCTAAGCTATCGTAGTCGCTATCCTTGAACTCCCTAATCCTCACACTTAACGAGGGTCCTCGTACGGCCATCAAGGTTAAGTTTCAATACGGATACATTTATACTTTGCTCAACTGACTTTTTCAGCTTCAGTAGCTAAACGTATATATTGCTGCTTATGTTAAGAAAGGCGCGATTAACGATGAAGGTTCGCGATCGCGTTAAGCTCTATAAGGACGATAAGTCAATCGAAGTTGAGGCGCTCTTCAACTCCGGCTCGGCGAGAAGTTATGTCTCCGATCGCGTAGCTGAAAAGATCGGCTACGAACCCTATCCGAGGCCGATTAAGGTCTATCTAGCCGTTGAAGGTTATGAAGCAGAAGTAATCGGCTACATAACCGCTTTCTTAGAAATAGCTGATTACGTGCTTCCCGAGCTAGAAATACTCGGCGTGATTAAAGGGCTAAGGGTTGACGCCATTATAGGCGTAAACGTGATGGAGCCGTATCAAATAATCTTAGAAAAAGATAAGGTGACATTCAAAGTCGTCCCACCTAGAGCCTTCCTCATTTAATAAAAGCACATGTGTTAATAAACTCTTGCTAACGTTAAACTATCACGATTTAAAGCCAAGCTATTTGACTAACGTTATTTCACGCTGTTAACTTTTCAACTGAAGGTCTTCATTCTTCAGAGTGAAGATAAAACCTCTACTGGTAAAGATGCAGCAGCTTCATCGTTGAAGCAGAAAACCCTACCCTTTATGATAGTTCACCTATTTAATAATCCTCACGTTGCTTCCCTTCGGGTTCCTTTCTATTAACTCTTGAATCGATAAACACGCGCCCTTAGCCTTGATCACCTTGTCCTTAGCCTCTTTCGAAAAGGCGAACGCAGCAACGATAACTGAGTGGTCAAGCTTTCCAGCCCCTAAGACCTTGCCTGGGATAACGATCACGTCTCCGTTCTTCGTGTAACGATTGATCCGGCTGACGTTAACGATGGCTCGCCTGCTTCGAGAGGCCTCTAGGCATTCGGCTACGGATTCCCACAACCTTGTGCCGCTTTCCTTAGCCTTCCTCCTTAAGAGGCGGACGATCTCTCGTAGCTCCGAGTTAACTGCCAACCCCTTCGACCTCCTCAGCCCTTTCAGCAGCCGCTAGCGAGTTAAGAAGACCTTCGAGCCTCTTATCGAGGATCTTAAACGCTTCAAAAGCTATTCGCTCCACCGGAAGGGCGCCGGTGGACTCAAAGCTAAAGACGAATGAGTTCTCATTCCATTTGACTTGAATAGCAGGAGGCTTCTTAGGGCAAGCTTTAACGCAATCTTGACAAAGCGTGCAATCTAAAACCCTTTGAACGCTTACGACGCTGTTCGCTTTGATTAAGATGCGCTTAGGACAAATATTAATGCATTTACCACATCCATCGCATTTTCCTTCATCAATATTAATACGAGGTAAGTATTTATATGCACACATTGAAACTGGTTGCCATTTAGCATGATCTTTCCCTCTACTCAATCTAGCATATATTTCTAATTTTACCTTCTGCCTAGGAGCTAACTTCACAATAGGTATTCGATTACTTACTGGAATTACATTTGGATCATCAGATTTCAAATCACCAGAGTATACAATCATCATTTTATCACCTGCTTCTACATCAAGTATTAAACTAACACGACACAATTTACATCCTAAATCGCTCTTACAAGAGCATTCTTCAGGTAATTTATAATTATCTAAATCCGTAGTCAAAGGTATTAATCCTAATCGATGAGCAAGGATCTCATCATGTAATACAGAGGAGTTCTCAATCACCATTACCTCATCAATAGCCATGCATGGAACCTCCGCTATAATTATCCTTCGTAAGGAGTTCACAAAAGCTACGTCAACGCCTTGTATTAACAAACGTAAGTGCGAATCGTCCTTTTGTAAGACGCAAACGTTTAAGGCGTTTCTCAACTTTGCCCTCTTTTCTTAACGATAAACGTATTAAACCCTACGGCCCCTACGGCCCCCTGGCTTTCTCGTCCCATCGTGAGGTATGGGCGTTACCTCCTCTATCCTCCCTATGCGAAACCCAGCCCTCGCTAACGCTCGTATGGCGGCTTGTGCCCCAGGCCCTGGCGTCCTCGGGCCCGTCCCTCCTGGCGCCCGTACCTTGATGTGAAGAGCTGTTATGCCCTTGTCCTTCGCCATCGTCGCCGCTGCAGCAGCCGCCCTCATGGCGGCGTAAGGCGATGACTCAAGGCGATCGGCCTTTACGAACTCACCTCCGCTCGTCCTTGCTATCGTCTCAGCCCCCGTGAGGTCTGTGATGTTGATGATCGTATTGTTATACGAGCTATAGATGTGGGCTACAGCCCACTTATCCGGCCTTTTGCTGCTCATAACATCGCCTCCCTTTCGGCGCCCTCGACGGTCGATCGTAACGGATGGTCGACGTTTAAAAGAGGGCTCTTGGGCGCGTACGTAACCTCGTCCTCTTCCTCCCTTAAGACGAGGTAGCTTGGCGACCTCACCCTTCTTCCCCCGATCGCAATGTGACCGTGCGAGATTAACTGTCGCGCTTGATGAACGGTCTTCGCCAAGCCCTTTCGAAAGACTATCGTTTGAAGCCTACGCTCCAAAACGTCCTCTATCGTCAAGTCCAAAGCCTCGTCTAAAGCGGCCCCTTCGCTTAATAGCCCGAGCTTACGCAATCGGCTGAGCAACTTCTCCTCAAGCTCGATGCGCTCATCCAAGGGCTTTCCGATTAACGACTTAGCCATGCTCCTAAACTTCGATAGCATCGTCCTATGTCGCCATAACTCACGCTTGTTCCTCAACCCGTAAGCGCCGAGGAGCTTTAGCTCAGCCTGTAGCACGTCAGATCTCCATGGGAAGCGAGGGGTTTCGTATTTCTTACGGCATCTTTTTGGATCGCCCATCGTCGAAAACGCTCATGAAGTTCATTACTTCCCTTTGGAGGGCTGCTCCTTTTTCTTCACGCCAACGGCTCTACCAGCCCTGCCGGTCGTCCTCGTCTTCTGTCCTCGAACCTTAAGGCCGTACGCGTGACGATAGCCCCTCCAAGACTTTATTTGCTTCATAAGGTCTACGTCCATCTTCGTCCTTAAGATCAAGTCGGACCCTACGAAGTGCAAGCCCTCGCCCGCCTCCGGGCTTTTCGCCCTATTCAACATCCAACTCGGGATCCCATGGCCCAAGGGGCTTTTGATGATTTCTTCGATCTTTTTC
Organism: Candidatus Bathyarchaeota archaeon; assembly: GCA_009889585.1. Taxonomy (GTDB): domain Archaea; phylum Thermoproteota; class Bathyarchaeia; order Bathyarchaeales; family WUQV01; genus WUQV01. Next base: position 5,310 of record WUQV01000278.1, read on the forward strand.
ACGCGCTCCTCGGGGAGGTAGCCTAGCCTTACGTTCGGATCTATCCCCACCTTCCTTAAAATAGCGTTCGCTAAGCTCATCCCGATGCCTTTAATTCGAGAGAGAGCATGGGATACCTTTAACGTCCCGTCCAAATCGGTATCGGCGATGCGGATTATGTGTCTGAACTCTTTCGACATACGCTTTACGCTGTGAGTCAACTAAAGGCTTTCGCGTATATTTAACCTTTCTCGCCTTCAGCTTAAGAAGCGCTTATTCAGGGTTGATTTCATGAAGCTGAGGAGCAAGCTTATATCCTCGTTCGTACCCTATGCAACAAAGCCGATAAGCCCCTTGAAAATAAGTAAGCCTAAGAGTAAAACACCATCTACAAATATATGGATGCTTCTGATAACTCCTTCAATGGAGGAAAAAGAGCCAATAGTTGACGTCCTTAAAGAAGACTACGTAAAAATTATGGTAGAGCTGCTGGCGTTGAAGAAAAAAGACATAAACTTAAATGTAAAGAACGATATCCTAACAATAAGTACCGAAACTCCAGCGAGAAAATACTACAAAGAAGTAAAGCTTCCAACATTCGTCCAAAAGGACTCTCTTGAATTTAAATATAGGAATGGTATTCTCGAAGCAAAGCTGAGGAAGGCAAAGGGCAATTAAGAAAAACATGCATAAAACTGTATATGTCACTGTGGTCTCTTTCAAGTAGCCATTCTATCTGCTTTTAACGATCAAGTTGAATGACTAGTTATTGAGAAGAACCCCTAAGCGACTACCCAACTAATTCGCTTGAGACCCGATAGGAGCATGCCGCCTGTACCGCTCAACCACCCCAGCTGCGCACGGCTAAGTGCATTGGCATTAGACAAGCATCCGCTCAGCTCTTAGGCTCACTTCACAACCTTCGGGACGTAGATCGTAGGGCTTCCGCAAGTCGGACAGTACCTTGGCTCTATCGGGCCTTCATGAACCCACTTGCGGCCGCACTTTAAGCATATCCACTCCGGCAGAGCCATCACCTCAGCTTTGATCATAGCCTGGACGACTTAAGCCTTTTTCACCCGTCGCCCGAGCTTCGATGGACGGCAGAAAGGTTAAATGAAGGGGGCGTTCAGCCCGAGAGAAGTGAGAGGATGGGCTGGCTCAAGGAGTTTAGGTGGCATGGAAGGGGAGGACAAGGGGTTTGGACTGCGAGCGAACTTTTAGCGAGGGCAGCCTTGTCGGAGGGGAAGTACGCTCAAGCGTTCCCGGAGTTCGGACCTGAGCGCACGGGCGCGCCGGTAAGCGCTTACACAAGGATTAGCGACGAGCCCGTTTACATTCGTTGCGCGATTTACGAGCCGGATGTCGTAATAGTCATCGATCCGACTTTGATAAAGGCCGCTTTCGTCACCAAAGGTTTGCGCGAAGGCGGCTCGCTAATCGTTAACTCAAGGGAGAAGCCGACGAAAGTTCGCGAAGAATCGGGATTACCTTCTACGGTAAGCGTTTGGGCAGTTCCAGCGACGGACATAGCCGTTAAAGCCTTGGGGATGCCGATAACGAACACGGCTATGCTAGGGGCCGTCACGCGGGCGACGAACATCGTGAGCTTAAGCAGCGTGAAGGAGGCCATCAGGGTGAAGCTGCCGCTTAAGGTTGTGGAGAGGAATATATTAGCTATTGATGAGGCATATGAGGAGGTCGAATTAGGATGAGTTCTTATGAGAAAGGTTGGAAGGAGGTATCAATAGCAGGAGTTTGTTGGTTGCCTAGCACTAAGTATTTAACTGGGGATTGGAGCCCTTATAAGCCTGTAAGAGATAAGGCCAAGTGCAATAAATGCTTGTTATGTCATATGTATTGTCCAGATGGTGCTGTAATATGGAATTCAAAAGCTGAGGATATAGAATTTAACTATAATTTTTGCAAAGGGTGTGGAATATGTGCGAATGAGTGTCCACAAGGCGCAATAGAAATAATCTTAAAGTAAGAGTGAGTATAAATGAGCAAGGCTAAGCAAGAATTAATACCTTTAAACGGTGATGAATCGGTAGCTTATGCAGTAAGGCAATGTGATGTTGACGTAGTAGTAGCGTACCCTATTACGCCTCAAACGATAATCGTCGAAAGGTTTAGCGAATACGTACATAATGGAGAGGTCGATACGGAGTTCGTTTGCGCCGAATCTGAACATAGCGCCCTTACTTGCTGCCTTACTGCCGCTTTAGTTGGAGCGAGGACGTTCACGGCGACGTGCGGCCCTGGGTTGGCCTTAATGCACGAGATGCTCGGCGTAACGGCTGGATATCGAGCTCCAGTCGTCATGGCCGTCAGCAATAGGGCTCTTTCGGCTCCGATAAACATCCATTGCGATCACTCCGATACCATGGCGGAACGAGACTCTGGTTGGATACAAATTTACGTCGAAAGCGCGCAGGAGGCATACGACTCAACCATACAAGCCTTCAAAATAGCCGAGGACCCCGATGTATTGTTGCCGACGATCGTAGCATTCGACGGATTTGTCATAAGCCACATGCTCGAAGGCGTGTATGTATTAACGGACGAAGCCGTTAAGAGCTTCATAGGAGAGCGTCGCTTTCCGCTCGTGATGAATCACGAGGGGAGGGCCGTACAGTTCAAGCTCGACCCAGAGAACCCCATCACGATCGGAGCCTTGGACTTATACGATTACTACTTCGAGCATAAGAGGCAACAGGAAGAGGCGGCGGTAAAGGCCTTGGAGGTGATAAGACGCGTTCATGAGGAGTACGCAAAGCTTAGCGGCCGTCGCTACGGAAACGGGCTTGTCGAGCCTTACCGTTTGGAGGACGCCGACATCGCGATCGTCTGCTTGGGTTCCACGGTCGGGGCCGTGAGGACTGTAGTTAACGAGCTTCGGCTCAAGGGGATTAAGGCGGGCCTGTTGAAGGTTAGGACGTTTAGGCCCTTCCCAGCTCAAGATGTCGCCGAGGCCCTAAAGGGCGTGAAGGCGGTAGCCGTCATGGACAGGGGCTGTAGCTTCGGTGGGCGCGGCGGGCCTGTCTTCCACGAAGTTCGAAGCGCTTTTTACGACTTAGACGAGCGCCCCCGTGTGGTCAATTACATCTACGGGTTGGGAGGAAGGGATACGCCTCCGTTGTTAATTCGTAAAGTTTACGATGATTTAAACGAGATCGTTAAAACTGGTCGCGTGAAGGAGCTTGTGCAATTTTTAGGGCTAAGGGAGTGAGGTGGGGAAGGTGTCCTTTACGTGGAAGTTCACGGCTCGGGAGATAGCTGAAAAGCCTGAGTTACTCGCGCCTGGCCACAGGATGTGCAGCGGGTGCGGCGCTGCGATCGTCCATAGGCTCGTCTTAAAGGCCGTGAGGGGTCCGACGATCGTAACCCATCCGACGGGTTGCGTAGAGGTAACTACTGCCATCTACCCTTATACCTCTTGGAGGGTTCCGTGGGTACATACGGCGTTTGAAACGGCTGCCGCCAACGCCGCTGGGATAGAAGCGGCGTTCAAAGCCTTAAGGAGGAGGGGAAGGCTTAAGTACGATCACGTCGACGTCATGGCCTTCGCAGGCGACGGCGGCACTTACGACATAGGAATTCAAGCCCTCTCAGGCGCTCTTGAAAGAGGCCATGACTTCCTTTACGTCTTATACGATAACGAAGCGTACATGAACACCGGCATTCAACGAAGCGGAGGGACGCCGCTCGGAGCTTGGACTACGACGACGCCAGCTGGAACGAAGATCCCAGGTAAGCCGGAGCCTAGGAAGCCGATAGAGGACATCGTAGTAGCTCATGGGGTGCCTTACGTCGCGACGGCTTCACCAGCGCATTGGATGGATCTCGTCGTAAAGGCGAGGAAAGGATTGGAGGCGAAAGGTCCGGCGTTCTTACACGTAATCGCCCCGTGCCCAAGGGGTTGGCGTTACGAATCGAGCAAGACGATCGAGCTCTCGCGCTTAGCTGTTGAGACGTGCGTGTTCCCGCTTTGGGAATGCGTCGATGGGGAGCATAAGCTCTCGGCGCCGAGCAAGGCGATAGCGCTAAAGCCTGATCTGAAGAAGCCGGTCGTTGAGTACTTAAAAGCTCAAGGTCGCTTCAGCCACTTGTTCACGCCCGAGTTCGAGCGGGTGATCGACGAAATCCAAAGGGTCGTCGACAAGAGGTGGTATTTGCTCTTAAAGAAGTGCAGCGTTTAAGAAACGGCTTCGCTTTAACGTCGTAAGAGGCGTCGGCGTGAAAACTATAGTCGTCATGGGCCGTGGCGGCACTGGTAAGACGAGCTTCGTCGCGATGATGACGAAGTACTTCATCGAAGCTGGCAAAACCCCGATCTTGCTCGTCGACGTAGACCCCGATCAAAACCTAGGTGAGATGGTCGGCGTTAACTTTGAGGGGGCTGGGAGGAAGACCGTAACGGAGCTAATTGTCGATACGTTCATAGAAGGGGGTGGGACGACTTACGGCGTCCTTCCGTCAGAGCGCATGGAGTGGAAGATTTGGTCGGAGGGGTTGTACGAAGGAAGGGGCTTCGACCTTATCACCGTTGGGACGAAGTGGACCGAGGGTTGCTATTGCCTTCCGGACGCAGCGTTAAAGAAGGCGTTAGAATCGATGTTCAAGGGCTACGAATACGTCCTCGTGGACTCCCCAGCTGGCTTAGAGCATTTGAACAGGCGCATCCTATCGAAAATGGATGACGTCATGGACATAATCGACCCTTCGAAGAAGTCCTTTGAGCACGTTAAACGCGCTTATCGGATCGCTAAAGTGGTTAAGATCGAGTTTAAGAACTTCTACGTGATAGGAGGGTTTCGATTCCTAGAGGGCTTGGAGCAAGAGGTACGAATGGATGAACAGCTTCCGTACTTAGGCAGGATCGCTTACGATAAGAACGTTGAGGAGTACGTCCTTAACGGGAAGTCGTTGCTTGAGCTTCCTTCGGATTCGCCAGCTTACATCTCTGTTAAGGAGATCTTAAGGAGGGCTGGCCATTAGCAGCTCAAGTTTGTATGAAGATAGATGATGTCATCATATCTAAGGTGAAATCGTACGAGGGCTTATGCAATATACTAAATGAGCTTGGCGTAAGGGAGCTAGCTTATGGCAAGAATGTTGTAATTAAGCCTAATCTGACTGTAGCTAAGCCTTATCCTACTACAACGAACGTAAGGCTTGTGGAGGAGTTAATAAAGTACTTCATCGATATAGCCTCTGGCGTGATCGTAGGCGAGGGCTCAGGAGGTTGCTCCACGTGGAAAGCCTTCGAGGCCTTAGGTTACGTGAAGTTAATTGAGCGCTATGGGATCGAGCTAATCGACTTTAACGAAGCCGAAATAGTTCGTAACTACAACGAACGTTGCTTCATCCTTAAGGAGCTTCCGTTGCCGAAGGTTCTCGTTAACGCTTACGTCGTTTCCGTCTCCAACTTAAAGCACCATTCGGCGGCTTCGGTTACGTTAAGCCTTAAGAACATGATGGGGATCGCCCCAGGACGATTCTTCAGCCCTGCGCCTTGGAACAAGGCGAATTTTCATGAATGGGGCCTTGACGAATGCATAGTGGACGTGAACATTCACAAAAGGCCTGACCTAGCCTTGATAGACGGGATAGTGGCTCAACTTGGGGCCGAGATAGTTGGCTTGCCGAAGCGCTTCGACGTGATGATAGCTAGCCTCGACCCGGTCGCTTGCGATAGCATCGGCTCTTACCTACTCGGCTTAAAACCTCGTGGCGTCAAACACATACGATTGGCCGAGGGGAAGGGGATAGGAAAGATAGTCGACTTAAGGCTCGATCGGAAGGCCCTCGATCATCGACCTTTTAAAACGATGTTCTCCATACCTTGGAGAGTCCTCAGCAGGTTGAAGATTAAAACAATCGGGGTAGCTTAGCGTTATGAAGCCGTAACACGTGCATGTTATATAACTAATCTATTGCATAACATGCGCTAGTATACATATTTATGCATGCGAACGTTATCCAATAGTTGACGAAGGGCTTTGAGGGATCGTCCTCGCTTCGGGCCGGCCGGAATTCCGCCGGCGTTTAAAAGGTTAAGAAAATCGATAGTCGACGTCCCAAAGTTCTTACGCGACGAAGGATTGGACGCGTTAGAATATCAAGCCGTTCGATGGGGGCTTAAGCCTCAAATCAATAGGAAGGAAGCCGAGGGGTTGGGCGAAAATTGCGAGAGGAACGACGTCCTTTTGACGATACACGCCTCGTACTTCATCAACCTTTGCGGCGAGGCAGAGACGATAGAAGCCAGCAAGGGTCGATTGCTCGCCTGCGCTACGGCAGCCGATTGGATGGGCGCGGACATCGTCGTGTTCCACCCAGGGTACTACGGAAGGCGAAGTAAGGAGGAGGCCTCGAACGTTTGCGCGAAGGCCATGAGCGATGTCGTCGAAATGATGAACTCCATGGGCATGAGGAACGTAAAACTCGGCCCGGAGACTACAGGAAAGCTCCTGCAACTCGGCAGCTTAGACGAAGTCATTAGCTTATGCGAGCGAGTCGAGCGAACGACCTTGGTCGTTGATTGGGCTCATCTTTACTCACGAGAAAGAGGGGGCTTTGAATCCGTTGACGACTTCAGGAGGGTCATAGACGAAGTCGAACGAAGGCTCGGATCTAACGCCGTAAAGAGCCTCCATTGCCATTTCACGCGGGTGGAGTTCACGAAAAAAGGGGAGAGGCGCCATCGAACGATGGACGAAGTCGGCTACGGGCCCAACTTCAAGCCCTTTGCTTCTTTAATAGCGGAGCTCGGCTTAAGCCCCGTCATCATAAGCGAGAGCCCGGTTTTAGACGTCGATGCCCAAAAGATGAGGGACATAACCTTAAAGGAGCTCGAGCTGAAGGGTACTTCTCGATGTTAGCTAAAGGCCTTCCGCTGAAATCTTAAGCTTCCCCCTAAAAAGGCCCTAACTTAAGTCGCTTTAACGAAAGTTTTATTGCCCTAAAGGGCTCTCCATTCGGTCACTGTTAATAGCTACGTCGTAAGGATAACGGACGCATTAGATCATCGGCCCCTAAGCTAAGCTATTAAACTGACGAAGTGAGGAGTCAAGCTCATTTAACTGCGTTCATCGCCTCAAAGCAGGAGTAAATAAGCCCGTTTTGGGCTTATTTCTCTTCCTTTAGCAAGGGACACTTCCTCTGCAGAACCTCAGTTTTTCCAATAACCTTCCCAAGCTCTCTACTCATTCGGTAAAGCAGAACGTAGATGGGTGTGTTCGCAGCTAGAAGGGCTAAGAAAAAACCTATGATCAACTCTATCTCCATCCCTACCTCTCCTCAAGATAGTAGTTTTTCCGCCTTTTCTCCTCCTCGCGCTTCGCCTGCTCCTTTCCGTACTCTTCTATTGCCTTTCCCACGTAGTAAGCGGCCCCTCCAAGGAAGGTCAGGGCCAGCGCTAACCAGCCGATCGCTTTATCACCGCCGAGTCTTGATTTTTACACCTCTTCTTAAATAGACTTCTCTTATTAACTTTTAAAGGTCCTTCAATGGCGAGGCTTGGCGTTAGGCATATGGAGCATATAACAATGGCGCACGGCGCTGGCGGATCCATAATGGCCAAGTTCATTAAGGATTACATCTTAAGGTACTTAGGAGGAAGCAAGGCTGATGTCCCGTTAGAGGCGTTAGATGATGCAGCCGTTGTTAACGACATCGTCTTAAAGTCCGACTCCTACACGGTTAAGCCTTTGTTCTTCCCAGGAGGGGATATCGGGAGATTAGCCGTTAGCGGCACCATCAACGATATCTCCGTCTTAGGAGCTCAACCGGCGGCTTTAACGTGCGGCCTCATCTTAGAGGAGGGCTTGCCGTTAAAGGACTTAGAGCGCATATTGTTGAGCATGAAGGAGACGTGTGAGGAGGCAGATGTATACGTTATCACCGGTGATACCAAGGTCGTCGAAAGGGGGGCCTTAGGAGGCTGCGTTATAAATACTTCTGGAATAGGCTTTAGGACTGAGGCGACGGATCACAACTTAGCCGTGGTTAAGAAATATAGGCCGGGCTTTAAAGCCAGTTGGATCTTAGATTCGAACTTAAGGGCTAGGGATAAAATCATAGTTTCAGGAACGATTGGGGATCATGGCTTAGCCGTATTATCTGCACAAGAGGGCCTTAGCTTCGGAAGCGAAATTAAATCGGACGTAAGGCCGTTGAATAAGCTCGTCCAAAGGCTCCTTGAAGTAGGAGGGATTACCGCCATGAAGGATCCGACGAGAGGAGGCCTTTCGAATGCTTTAAACGAATTTTGTGAAAAGTCCAACGTAGGCATCTTAATTCACGAGGATCGAATCCCGATGAAGGAGGACGTAAGGATCGCTTGTGAAATGTTAGGCATAGATCCGTTAGAAGTCGGGAATGAAGGTAAGCTAGTGATCGGCGTTATTCCTGAGGTGGCTGAGGAAGTGCTAGCGGCTTTAAGGGGGACGGAGGAGGGGAAGGAAGCTGAAATTGTAGGAGAGGCTACGGAGGAGTTCAATATGGTAGTGATACAAACGGTCGTCGGAGGGAAGAGGGTGTTAATGCCGCCTGTTGGAGATCCTGTGCCAAGGATATGTTAATAACTATTATAAAGTATGAACGGCTATGGAGTTTATTGCAATAGACCTCCCTAAGAGGTTGGTTGAAGAGGCTAAAAAGAGAGGCTTGGACTTAGAGGCTGAGCTCGTCGAATACCTAAGCAAGAGGCTAGCCTTAAACCCAGAGGAAGAAGCCGTGATCCGCCTTCAGCTCGCTAAGAGGTTCTTAAAGGAAGGCGAGGCCTACGTCGGCAAGGACCCCGTTCAAGCTTCGGAAAAGCTTTACAAGGCCTCTGAAGAATGCATAAAGGCCTTGACGTTATACTATAACGTAAGGGAAGTCCTAGCTAAAGTAGAGGAAAGAGGTAGATGGACTGTTACTGAGCTTGAAAAAGCCGTCCTAGCTACTTCACGGAAGTTAGGTAAGTGGTTAAGAGAGGCTTGGGATACTGCATGGGCTCTTCATGTTTGGGGCTTTCACGAGGCGAAGTTCGATGTTGAGGATGTAGAAGAAAGGATGCCTTATGTAGAAAAAATGATTAACGAAGCAGCTAAGCTCATAATGCGAAGTTGATGATAAAGACGAACCTTTAGTTACGGCGCTTATTCTCATCATTGAGCGCTGCTGCATACACTTTAAGCTTGATAGCATAACATCGAGGTCGTTCGAATAGTCATCGAAGTCCGATGTTAACGGAAGGGAATAAGCTATTTAGCAAAGGTCGAGGGCCCTAAGTGAGGCGATTGAATGAGCCCCATGGACGAGAAGGACCTTCAGGAGTTCTTGATTAAGCATGGTTGCGAAGCAAAGATCCTTCCTCAAAAGGTTGAGACGACGACCGTAGATCAAGCGCGAAAGGCCTTAGGGGTTCCGAAGAGGGACATAATCAAAACCATTATGTTCATTAACGAATCCGGCGAGCCGATCTTAGCCATCGTAAGCGGCGATAGGCGGGTGGACGTGGAAAAGCTCGCTAAGGTCGTTGAAGCGGCCAAGTTGCGCATAGCCCTTCCTGACGAGGTGAAGGAGCATAGCGGCTACGTAGCAGGAGGCCTTCCTCCGATAGGGCATAAGAAGGCGATGAAAACCGTCGTCGATGAACGCGTCTTCGAGAGCGAATTCGTTTACGGCGGAGGAGGAACGACGAGGCATTTGATGAAAATCAAGCCTAGTGAGATTCGAAGGGTTCAAAGGGCGATCGTAGCAAGAATATCTGCGTGAGTAGAGAGGCATTTTAAGATAAAAGAGGTTCGCAAGGGGCTAAGTGTTTTGACGATAGGCGTAAGCATAAGCTAAGGTTCTGAGTTACGCGGTCATTCGCGGTAACCGTACTCTTATACATCATCTATGATTCAGCATTTAACAAGAAAAATTCTCAGCTTCATGAACATTGTCCATTCAATCATGGCAATGTCAGTTAGATGTAACATATTTCTGCGCTTCGCTTTTGAAATTCAAGCTATTAACGCTATATGAAGTATTCCTTCAATAATGCTCGCAGGCTTTAAAAATTCTATGGCGCCATGGCCGCTCTCCTTTAACCCGCTTCCGCAAGGAGTAGGAGCTTAAGAAAGAGCCTATAGGTGGGTATATGATTTTCCCACGGACATGCTTACGTTTTCCCTCCCACGAACTTGCGCTAATGATAATCAAGTTTTAGCAAAAGCTCCTCGATTTGTTAAAGATTCTCATACAAATATGTTAAAAACGTCGTTTTGAAAAGAAAGATTTATATAGTTCGATATAAACATCTAAAAAAAGGTAGTTACTAGATGAAGAAAGAGGATACGACATCGATCTTAGTCGCTTTGATAATAGCGATAGCCTTGTTTGTTGGAGGAGGCTATATCGAGGGTGGCTTCATTGGCGCTTTTAACCGTGCAAGCATTATCGGCGGAATTATTATGCTTGCAGTAAGCGCATACTTTACGGGAATGAGGTTTTTGCGTAATAATGTTGACCAACTTCTCATAACTGCGGTAATTCTCTTTAGGGAACCGAGAATAGCTGAAAAGTCCGTTCAAGAAATCGAGGGTATGGCAAAGGGCATACGAGAGTCTATTGAAACGATAAGAAAAGTGCTTCGTTAAACGCCTCTGTAAAGTAATGTAAACTCCCCCTATGAATTTTTCAACATCCTAATGCTTGTAATATTCAATATTAACTAGCAGAATTGACTTGCATTAGCAAGTTCTAAGTACTTACGAGCATCTATTTTAGAGAGGCTGAGGCACTCTACATAATCGATGTAGGCCTCACCATTACTCAGCGCTTGATTTATCGCTAAGCTTTTTCATAACTAGCTCTTTAATCTTAGGCGGTAACTCGTCGATCGTGAAGCTTATCTTCCCAGACTTTTTCAAAAAGTCCATGATTTCTGCTAATAATTCTGGCGGCGGATCCGAGAGCGACAAGGCGAGAACCGTCCTTTTCTTACCCTCTGAAGTTTCCATGCTAAGGTCTATGGAATCCCTCTTAAAGAAAGAAGGATGAGGATAGATGAGGCGTTAAAAATAGTTGGCCTTGAAGGTCAGAGAAGGCGCTTAGTATTAACGCTTTCGGGCGGTCAGCAAAGGAGGCTAGCTTTGGCCAAAGCTTTCATCACTAAAAGCAAAGTATTGCTCATGGATGAGCCCACTAGTGGGCTGGATCCAGTTGCCAAAAGTGAAGTGTGGGAACACATGCGTAAGTTACGTGATATGGGCACCACTATATTTATGTCTACTCACGATACTCGTGAAGCTGAAAGTCTAGGCGATCGTGTAGGTATGATGAACGCAGGGAGAATGATGACTATTGGCTCGGTTCAAGAACTTAAGAATATTGTTAAGGGAAGAGATGTGATAGAAATAATAGGCAAAGGAATAACCTATAAGATTGAACTTTTGAAGCAATTAGGCCTTATAAGGGAAGTCAAGGTTATAAGCAGAACGGAGCGTGCAACTCCTCCGATTAAGGTGATAGCCTATGCTGGCGGGAAGCTTCCTCAGGAATATGAAAGCCTAAAGGAGGATCCTTATACGGTGTTAGTAGAGGTCCCCTTAGAGCTTGCACTTGGCAGTAGGGAGAAGCTAGAGGAATACGTTCGAAATATAGTGGAGAAGAGGAAAATGGAGTTAGCTAAATGTACTGAGGATGAAAAGGTAAGGCTTTACGTTGACTCCGCTGAGGAAACAGTGCCTAAGGTGCTTGATGTCTTATTTAAGGAGGGCGTAAGCGTAAGCAGCGTTCACATAAAGCCCATTACGCTAGAAGATGTTTTCTTAACTATCGTAGGGAAGTTGATAGTGGGTTGACGATGCGCGAGATATATTATGTTTTCGAACGTGAAATGAAGCTATGGGTAAGGCAAAAGTGGATATTCGCTATTTTGACTATTACGCCAGCGCTCTACGTAAGCGTTTTCTCCACCCTTATGAATTACTTCTTGCAAAGCGCTAACGTGCCGTATCAAAGCACCATAGACTATGTATCATTTTATGCCGTTGGTGCCGTTAGCATATATCTAATGCAAGTATCCATGATAGGAGCTCTCTCCGTCTTCTTGGATAGGCAAAGCGGCGTCCTTGAGGACATACTTACCTCACCTTTAGGACGAGCTTATCTATACTTTGGCAAGCTTCTTGCAACATCAGTTAAGTCATTGTCCATCGCCTCAATCATTTTACTCATTTCGATCGCCGTTGGTGCAAAGTATCAGCCAGACTTGCTTCATGCATTACTTGCAGCTGGAGTGATGGTTAGCTCAAGCATAGCATTTGCCAGCTTTAGCATTACTATAACAAGCATAATTAAAGATCAAGCTACATATAACACTGTAATCAACCTTCTATTTGTCCCACTCCTACTTCTGTCAAATATATACTACCCAGTGAATATTATGCCTTCATGGGCAAAGCTAATAGTTAAAGCAAATCCACTAACCTATATAACAAATGCGCTAAGGACAACCCTTGTTTTCAACAGGATTCCTGATGTCACAGATCTTGCTGCAATATTCTTATTCATTATAGCTTTTGCATCACTTGGAGTATTAGGGTATAAAAAGATGAAAATATAAAGATTACCTAGATGGGTTTTCCCCTCCTAACGTTTAAAGTTAACTATTTACATAGTGAATTGAAATTTTCGCCCAAAGCTTTGCAAGTTTACTTTCAATCCTTCTAAACGTTGAAGTATCTCTACAGATGATCATAAGTATCCTTTCTATTTTAGGCTTTCCACAACTCTATTTGGCGACTCTTATCGACCTTTTTCTGTTTGTTGTTTTATAGCTGGATACAGCGGGACGTTAAAAACCCTTTTGAATAGGCTTGGAAATCATCGCATTCTCCTTTAAGCAAGCCTCCT
>WUQV01000279.1 GCA_009889585.1 Candidatus Bathyarchaeota archaeon
AGCTTAAATGCCGTAATTTTCAATCAAATTTCGGGACGTTCCCGTGCAGAAGGACGTTCAGCTAACGGCAATAGGAAAGGTTTTCAAGCCCAATAGGCAGAAGATCCTAGCCATGAATAGGGCGCTTTTGGAATACTTCGAGTTGGTCAAATGGTATCTTTCACTAAATAGCCGTTCCAAGAACTATCTACATAAAATGGCTATGAATACGCCAAAGGACGCTTCAACCTCAACACAGCTTTGATTCAAACAGCTAGGGACAAGGCCGTAGAGATGTTGAAGTCCTTCGAGGAGAATAAGGACGAAGATAGCATCTTAAGGCTTAAGAGGATATCGATCCGTTTCGACAGAAGGTGTTATAACTTCTCTAAAACAACCAACGCCCTAACCCCGTATTGGCTGACTTTAAGCTTAAGTAGAAGGGGAAGGATAAGCTTGCCAATAGTCTTCGGGAAAAGACAAAAGCGGAGGATTGAGGAAGCGCTAAGAGGGGAGTGGGCTTTTGCTACGGTGGAAATGGTCAAGCGGAATGGAGAATGGTACGCCCACTTCGTGTTGAAGAAATCCATCGGGTTCGAGGAGCCTGAGACTGTAATAGCGATAGATAGAGGAGAGCGCAACCTAGCCGTAGCGGTAGCTATTTCAAAGGAAAGCCCGAATAAGCCTATGAGAGGTCAGTTTTGGAAAGGCGGGGAAATTAAGCGCATAAGAGGTTTATGCGGCCATATTAGGAGGAAGCTTCAAGAAAAGCGCAGGATCGGCAAGGTAAAGGAGCTTAAGGGAAGGGAGAGGCGTAAAGTAAATCAACAGCTACATATAGTGGCGAATCAAATCGCGGCCTACGCAAAACAGTTCTTCAAGCCGATGATAGTCATGGAGGACTTGACCGGGGTACGCGAAGGCTTCAAGAAGTCCAAGGGGCTGAATAAAAGGTTCCATAGCTTAGCCTTTAGAAGGCTTCAAACGTATGTAGAATACAAGGCAAACCTTCATGGGATAGAGGTTAGGTATTTAACGAAAGAGGAGACGAAGAACACCACTAAGACCTGTCATAAATGTGGACATGTTGTCCGAAGGGTATTAAATGGCAAGCTTAAATGTCCAAAGTGCCGTTTGAACTACGATAGGGATTTAAACGCGGCTATAAACATAGCCCGTAGGGTAATGAGCTCTATGGGATGGAGGAGCCGTGAGCCCCTCGAACCGGCATATGTGACTGAAGGCGTAAAGCCTCAGGCGAACGTCGGAAGCTCCCGACTTAGTCGTGGAGAGGCTCACCTTACGCTCTCCGAGATTAAGAGGGGCTAAGCGTGAAACTCGTTATAAGGATAGGAGGATCCGTGATCGCTTCTCCTAT
>WUQV01000280.1 GCA_009889585.1 Candidatus Bathyarchaeota archaeon
CAGAGGGAAAGGCTGAACCGCTTGCGGATTCAACTCCTGAAGCGGATTTATGGGTAAGCACTGGTAACGCAAATGAGATTATTGAACTTCCACCTATGGAAAGGATAATTGGAGATGATACAACATTAGAACTTATTGCAGGAGGACGTAAGAAGTTAGATGGAGCGTTATTAACTGAAATACAAGCTATTGTAGGTTCGACTAATGGCTTAGGATATACCAAATTAAGGTGTATTGAAATATGAAGAAGGCAAAGGTCAAAAAGAAGATAGTTCATTATTTGAACCAGTTCTTCGCAGGGTTTGGAGCTGAGGCCGAAGCTGGTATGCCTCCAAAGGAGATTCTAGGGCCAGTAGGGCCGGGGAAACTCATTCAAGAAAAGATAGGTGAAGAAGGAGAAATTGTAGCTACCATAGCTTGTGGAGATAACTACTTTATCGCTGACATGGATAAAGCAGCTGATGAAATCATAGGACTCATCGAAAAGCATAAGCCTGATATAGTAATAGCAGGCCCTGCATTTAGAGCAGGTCGTTATGGTCCTGCTTGTGGAAAGATCGTAGTAGAAGTTGGAAGGAGGTTGAAGATCCCTGCTTTTACAGCGATGGATGGCGAGAACCCTGGCGTCGATTTATTTAGGAAAGAGTCCTATATATTGAAGGTTGGACCGTCCGTTAAATATATGGATGAGGCCATTAACGCCATGTCAAGGTTCCTATTAAAACTGATTAGAGAAGAGAAAATAGGAACGCCAGAGGAGGAAGGCTATTTCCCGAGGGGTATTAGGAAGAATGTATGGGCTACAGAGATGGGCTCCAAAAGAGCCGTCGATCTTCTCTTGAAGAAAATTAAAGGGGAGAAATTTGTAACGGAATTGCCAATGCCTGTCTTCATTAAATATCCACCACAACCAGCAGTTAAGGATTTATCAAAGGTAAGGCTAGCGATAGTTAGCGATGGAGGAGTTGTGCCGAAAGGTAATCCTGATAGATTAGAAGCTTCAAGTGCCACGAAGATTTTAGAATATGACATTGAAGGTCTTGATTCTGCAACTTCAGATAGATGGGAGACAGCTCATGGAGGATATGATCCTACTTTTGTTAATGCTGATCCTAATCGAATGTTTCCTCTCGATATCCTTAGGGAATTTGAGAAGGCAGGGAAGATTGGTAAGCTTCATAATAAGTACTACGTGACTGTTGGAAATGGAACTCCTGTGGATAGAAGCACAAGGTTCGGGGAATACGTAGCAAAGAAGTTAAAAGAGGCTGAAGTTGATTGCGTCATCGTCACTAGTGGATGTGGGACTTCACAAAGATGTGGAGCCGTTCTCACGAAAACGATCGAGCATGAGGCTAAAATACCAGTCGTGCAAATAGCTGCTACTCCCCCAATTCCATTAACGGTAGGGGCGAATAGAATAGTGCCAGGAGTAGCTATTCCACATCCTTGTGGGGATCCTAAACTTCCTCCAGATAAGGAAAAGGAGCTTAGAAGGAGGATAATTGAAGAGGCGCTTCGTGCACTTGTGACCGAGATCTCTGCACAAACAGTCTTCACAAAAGTATTCTAGCGGAAGAATAACCCCATTTTTTCTTTTTAAATACTTAGGCTGGAGATGAGCAACCTTGAATACACGGAAGGTGGTCATCGCATCTGAAGCTTACACATTGGCTCATGCACCAAATCTCTTACTCCATTATGGGGCTACGCAAAGGGTAAGTCCTGATCCAGAATATTTAAACAAGCTGCGCGTCCGCTTAAGAAGTTATGAAGACGCGTTGGGTTACTACCCCCATCAAGTCTATATAGGTAATTTAACGCCGGTCGAGTTAAAAAAGGTTGAAAGGCCTTGGTATAAGCAAGTTCTTAAAGATGGTAAAAAATATGGTAAATATGGGGTAATACTTTCCGAGCTTGAGTTATATGGATTAATGAAAGTGGTGGATATTTTCGACCTAGTTCATCTTAAAGATGATTTTTCAAAGATGGTGAGGAATAAATTAATGGAGGACCCCGTTTTAACAAAATATGCACTTCCATTTGATAAGTTGAACGTAGGGGAAGATGAGAAAGAAATAAAGAGGATGGCAAGTGAAGAAGGAACAGCACCTCTCTACCTAGGTGAGGAAATTGTAGGATATGTAAAGGAAGCTTCTAAAGAGGATGAGAATCAAAGTGCACATCTTATGCTTGAGCTTATAGCTAGTAAAGCTACAGCCCTACTTAGTCTTGCTTATTGTTTAGATAGGGGGAATATACGACCAGAAGATATAGATTTTGCCATAGAATGCTCTGAAGATATAGGAGGAGACATTTACAATAGAGGAGGAGGTGGTATGGGAAAGTCGGTTGTAGAGCTTTTAGGTTGTGAGAATGCAACTGGATTTGACTTGAAATCCTTTTGCTCGGCCCCGGTTTTTGCTTTGCTTCAAGCATGGGCGTTAGTTGCTTCAGGGTTATATGATAAAGTGGCTGTATTTGCAGGCGGATCTGTCGCTAAACTTGGAATGAATGCTAAAACTCATGTGAAAAAGGATATGCCTGCACTTGAAGATGTCCTTGGCGGCTTCTCTGTGATATTATCAAAGGATGATAAGATTAATCCAGTAATATGGCCTATGGGAAAGCAAGACGTTAAAAACAGTCATAAAATAGCTGGTATGTTGCAAAGTTTAATATTTGAACCACTTGAAAAAAGGGGATTATCCGTTAAAGATGTTGATTGGTTCGCGCCTGAGCTTCAAATACCGGAGATACTTGGAAGGGATGTCCCCTTGGCAAACTACGGCTATATAGCGGAGACTGCCGTTAGGCAAGGGCAGATAAAGGAGGAGGAAAAAGAGGAATTCATAGATAAACATGGCGTGCCTGGATTTGCTCCTCAGCAAGGGCATATACCATCTGGGATACCCCTCATAGGTCATGCGAAAGACGCCATCTTAGCGCGCAAAATTAAGAGAGCGATGATTATAGGTAAGGGAAGCCTATTCCTAAGTAGGATAACAAAGCTTCACGATGGAGTTTCAATGTTGATCGAGGCGCAAGAGGTGGCAAAGGCTTGAAAATAGGCGATGAACCCCTGTCGCTTCACGACGTTATAATAATTGGAGGGGGGCCGGCTGGCCTGACAGCGGCCATTTACGGGTCAAGGGCGGGCTTAAGCACGTTATTGATGGAAAAGGGAGCGATCGGTGGTTTAATGCGATGGACTGATAAGATTGAGAACTACCCTGGGTTCCTAGAAGTAGATCCGGCAGAGTTAGCTGAAATTATGCTAAAGCAAGCTGAGAGGTTTGGAGCAAGGGTCATAAAGGCTGAAGTAAGAGGTTTAGAGGAGGAAGATGGAGTCTTCAGGGTAATTACTGATGTTGGAGAGTTTAAGGGTAGGTCGTTGATTATAGCTGTCGGACTTGCACCAAGAAAATTAAACAGGAAAGGCGAAGAGTTAAGTGGAGTTTCATATTGTGCAGTTTGCGATGGGCCGCTTTATGAAGGCATGGATGTATTCGTCATTGGATCTGGAGATGCAGCAATTACAGATGCCCTCTTCCTCTCTAGAATAGCGAGAGAGGTAAGCGTAGTAGTCAAAAAACCGAAACTCGATGCAAAAAAGTATTTACAAGAGAGCGCATTTAGCACTGACAACATAAAGTTCATATGGAATTCAGTTGTGGAGGAAATACTGGGAGAAGATGGAGTTGTAGTTGGAATTAAGCTAAGAAATCTTGAAACTAATGATGTTCAAGAGTTAAAAGGAAGCGCAGTCTTCATAAAGATAGGTTTCATACCGAATACTGAATTTTTAAAGGGGTTTATTGAATTGACGGATGAAGGTTTCATAAGGGTATATGATGAATCAACTCTCATGACGTCAAGGGATGGCGTCTTCGTCGCAGGGGATGTTAGGGAGAAAATACAAAGGCAAATCGTTACAGCAGCTGGAGATGGATGTACAGTGATAGAAAGCATAATGAGATATTTGGATGAGCGAAAATACATGGATGCTATAAGTAGGGAGGAGAAGCCCGTCGTAGCTAGCTTTTGGAGTTCCTCCACCCCCACTTCAAGGCAAAAAATGCTTCTAGATAATTTAAGCAAGGAACTAGGGGAAAGGATAAAAACGATTGAAGTGGACTTGCGTGCAAGGAAAAAAATTGCAGAGCGCTTTAAAATAAGCAGTACACCAACGATCATCATCTTTAAAAATGGTAAGGAGCAAGGTAGAATATCTGCCAGGATAAATTATGATGAGTTACTTAAGAAGGTAGGCGCCCTCTTGAGGTGAATTAAGATGGAACAAGTTAGCTTATACTTCGATAAGGAATATTGGACGGAGGTAAATGAGAGGAATTATGAACAAGAAGTAATTAAATCTAAGAAGCCCGTTATAGTGGAGTTCTGGGGGCCTAAGTGTAAAGACTGTTTAGCAATGGCGCCAGATATTCATAAATTGGCGAGGGAATATTCAAAAAATGTGAAGTTTTGCCACTTTAAGTGTCCATCTAGATTTGCCGTTATAGAGTTAGGAGTTAGGAATCTCCCTACTTTTTACTTCTACAAAAACGGGGAGAAAGTGGTGAGTTTATCTAAAGAAAGCGCAAACGTAGACAAAGTCAAAGAAGCTTTAAAAGAATTAGTAAGAGGACCGTAGGGAAAGGGACGTTCCCAGGGTTCTTGAGTTTCTCAAAATCCTAACACGCCCAATCGACGTTCTCGGCAACGGCTTAAATCGGAGAAGATTATGACTCTACTCAGCCCTCCGACGCTTGAGCCCATAACGCTCATAGGCTTGAGCGCTTCACGCACGAGCTTGGCTAGCGGTAGAAACACCACACCGTCCTGCATTACGGGTTTGTCGCTCATGAATGCGATCGACTTTTGCTCTCGAGGGTTTATGCCTTTCTGCTGCGAAAAACCAGCGCTAAACCCTTAACCTTTCGACGGAATGCCGAATAGGCCCTTCGACGTAGAGGCGATAACCTTTAAGGGCCGTTCGCTTGAGAAGCTTGAATGACGAAGCACGATTACGAGGAGCTATTGAGAAGGGCGTATTCACAGCTTCCGCCGAGCGCCCTTGAGTTTAAAAGGTTTGAGGTTCCAAAGGTGGTATCAACGATCGCCGGTATGAGAACGATAATTCACAACTTCAAGGGGATAGTCGACTCCTTAAACCGAGATCCGCAGCATTTAATGAAGTTCTTAACTAAGGAGATGGCGACAGCTGGCATCGTGAATGGAGAGCGCGCGATCTTTCAAGGGAGATTTCCCGAGGACAGCCTTCAAAGGATGATAAATCGTTACACCGATGAATACGTGATATGTCCGATATGTAAGAGGCCGGATACACGGGTCGTGAAGGAGAAGCGCTTTCACTTCCTGCTTTGCGAAGTCTGTGGGGCTAAGTCCTCCTTAAGGCCCTTATGACGTAATGGCCGAAGGGAAGTTGAAGCGGGACGAAGTAGAGCTGGGACGGCCCGAATTCAAGCCTGTGGAGACGCCTCAGGTCGTCTTTGAAACAGGAAGCCCCTTTCGATAGGGAGGGGTAGTTCACTTGCTCCTTTTAGCCCTTTCCTTGGTCGATTTCCTTAAGGTTGGACGAAAGGCGCCTCTTGACTGATCACCTTAGGAAACTCAAAGCGCGAAGGAACTGACGTTCTCTTAAGCTGAAGAGCATGGCGAGCCCATAAGGCCTCGCGTATTCAACCTTCCCGGTTGTGGGATCCACCCTCAGGCCGAGGCCTTCTAGGACCGTAACGCCGAGCAGAGGTTCTGGAACGTCCATAACCGCCACGAGGAAGATCCCATCCCTGTTTAAAATCTTAAAGTACGCTGGACCCACCTTAGCCTCAACTCTTCTCTTATCGGCTAAGGTAAGGATGACCTTGTAACGTGCCTCTATGCCGAGCCTCTGCGCCAGCTCAGGCGTTATAATGGGGTAGAACGCGCCAGTGTCTGCAAGCATTTCAACCTCTTTAAATAGCTTGCCCTCGGGATCGCCCAACAGGCACTTCACCCTCGCGAACCCCATCCATCGTCTCCGATGCTTAACGTCCTCAACAACTTTATATTCCATGGCATGTTCATCGATTGTGAGCGTACATGAGCATCTCCTCGTACGTCTCGCGCCTCGCCGAAGTCCTCGTCGATTACTCGATTTCGATTAAGCCTGGTGAAGAGGTTCTCTATAGGTCGACGTACGAAGCTTTGCCTTTGGCGATGGAAGTCGTAAGGCACTCGGTCTTACGCGGGTCTTATCCAATCGTCATGTTGGACGACGAGCTCATAACGGAGACGTTTTACAAGCACGCCGTCGAAGGCGTCCTTAAGCACGTCTCGAAGGTGGATAAGTTCGTAATGGAGAACGTAAACGCCATCATCACCGTCGTCTCTAGCACTCATACGAGGTATTTGGCGTCGATAGATCCTGAGAGGATAAGGATCGTAAGCGCCGCTAGAAGGGAGCTTACGGAGATATTCCTGAGGAGAAGCGCTGAAGGATCGTTAAAGTGGGTCGTAACGGCTTATCCGACTAAAGCCCTCGCCCAAGAGGCCGATATGTCGCTCATCGATTACGAAGGCTTCGTATTCAAAGCGCTTAAGGTCGATAGAAGTGATCCGATCGAGGAGTGGAAGAGGCAAGTCGAGTTCCAATTCAAGGTCGTTGAAATGCTCTCGAAGGCCTCCGAACTTCGCTTCGAGGGCCCGAACCTCGACTTAAGGCTAAGGATCGACGGCAGGAAGTGGGTAAACGATGAAGGCAAGCATAACATGCCTGGCGGCGAGATATTCACAGCGCCTGTCGAGGATAGCGTTGAAGGCATAATAGAGTACACGTATCCAGCCATATGGAGAGGAAGGGAGGTCGAGCGCGTTAAGCTACGGTTCAAGGAAGGCGTTGTCGTTGATGCTTCAGCTTTAAAGGGCGAGGACTTTTTGAAGAGGATGCTGGAGACGGACGATGGCGCTAAAAGGGTTGGAGAGCTAGGTATAGGGCTTAATTACGATATAGCGAGGTTCACTAAGTCGATATTATTCGATGAGAAGATAGGTGGGACGATACATATAGCAATAGGAGCGGCTTACCCTGAGACTGGCGGAGTGAATAAGAGCGCAATACATTGGGATATGATAAGGGACATGAGGGAATCGAAGATATATGCAGATGGCGATTTGATATACGAAAACGGCAAGTTCATAAGAGGGGTAATCTAGCATTAGATCGCTTTAAGCGTTTGTCAATAGCTATAGGCGTAAGCTTGACGAATCGTCCTTCACGTTTAGCTTCCTTTATTGATGGAGCAAAACAAATAAATCAGCTGAAGGCGTTATGATGCGAGCTTCACGACTCCCCTGCTGACTAAATCGAACGGGAATCTCGCTAGGGGGATTGAAAGACGCTAGGCTTGCGTGGAGGTCGCTGTCCGCGAGGCTCCTACTATCTTCGACATCTCTTCCGATCTGCTAGAGAGAACCCTGATGATAAGCAGGTTTTAACTCGATGAGTGAAACATGATCTTCACGCCAGAAGGCCTAAGAAGTACCGATAAAGCTGGAGCTGATTCGGCCGCATGGATCTGATAATCCATTAGATGCGATCAGCTGTAGCTGTTAAAGAATATTTAACTCGCGCCTGAAGTAATAATCGAGGTGGTCGCATGAGCAGGGCTATACTAACGGCCATTCTCTCCGACATGCGCATTCGATTGAGCGAGCTCGAAATCGAGGGGCTTTATCAAGAGCTCCTCGCTTACTTCGGGCTCGTAGGAGCCTTAAACGTATGTCAAGCCCTTGAGTCGGCTTGGAATGATCCGTATAACAGACGTGAGATGGAGGAGTTCATCAAGGCTTGGCTTAGGAGGCGAAAGAAGAAGGAAGAAGTTATCGCAGTCGGGGCTATTTGAAACGTTCAAGCAAGGTAACCGCTGATCGAACCCTTATTTTAACATTAGGCTTGACCTTCACCTTAACTTGCTTCTTCCTCATTCCAGCTTCCTAGATGAGGGCTCAAATTTCCTTTAGATTTTAAGCAATTCTTGGGGCTAAGGCTACATCAGTCAAGGTTTACGATGAAGGACGAATAATCGAAATCGATAGTTAGCTCGATCATGCCTTTGAGGGAAAAGGAACAGGCTTAAGGCGAGCCCTCAGAGCCGTACCTCGATCCCCTTAAGCTTAAGTCAGTACCCTTTATACCTTATACATTTCGCTACTTCGCTTTCCTCGGCTAGCAACCGAACGGGTAAGCCATGAACTGACGAAGGTTCCTGTGGCGCACGGGGAAGGTAAAGTTAAAAAGTTAAAAGAGAGTCTGCGCTAACGTACGCTCGGTTAGCGCGTTGAAGGAGCGAATAGGTAGGCTCGTTGAGGAGAGGTTTCTTCCTAGGATAGGAAGGCTCATACCCATGGAGCTACACGCCGAGCTCTTAAGGAAGTGTAAGGCACATGGTGGTCCGCGTAAGGGTAAAGCTGACGCTGACGAGGGGTAAATCGGTAGGAGCAGCTCGCGAAGCGGTTTGCGTCGCTAACGCCGGTTACGAATCGCTAAAGCCTGAGATGATGATCCCGGATAGGCTCGCCGAGGTCTTAGGCCTTTTACCGGAGCTCCCCGAGGGGGCTAGGTCTAAGATATATAGGACGGCGGCTGGGCCCATTAGGATATGCTTCGTTGATGAGTGCATTGAAGCAAAAGTTGTAGCAGAGGATAGGATGTCTGAGCTCGTTAAGTGCGGCATCGCGATATCAGAGCTTGAAGATGAGGTTCTTTTAAGCGATAAGTTGATCAGCGCCTTCGGGATAGCGATAGAGGACGCAGGGGAAGGCCTTTGGAGGTTTCGCGACGAGCCGCCGAGCAAGCTGAGGAGGAGCTATCCGCCTGAACTATGGTGATGGAGGAAGGACGCTGTAGCTCGACGACAAACCTTAGCTGCTCCTCCTTAACGTTATCCTTTACTTTTACTATTAGCGCTTGCTTCCTTATACTTTTCAAACTCAGTGACAATTACTCCCTTCATATATTCTCGCCTTTTCGGCTCATAGCCTAAACCTCTTCATAATGCCTTCTAAAACTTCATGAACATTTCAGCGCTTTCAAGCGAAAGCATAAAGGAAGCACATTTAAGCTTAACTACTTCCCTTCTTTTTCGACTTCAACTTCGTTTAAGTTCCAAATATGCTAGAAGCTTTCCAATGATGTCGACCAAGTCCTTTTCACGAAGCCTCGTCGCCAAGTGCTTTCCATGCAAGCCACCAGCTTCGTACGCTTTTGTTGAAGAAGCTCTTTATTCGCCCTACAGTACTTCGAGACGAGGTAATTCCATGCGTCGATAAGGGCTATCATAAGCCTCGATAGCTTTTGTATGAGAGTATCGATATGAGAAGAGATCCATCGGCCTTCCTTTTTCTAAGCGCCCTCAGTTTATAAGACTTAAGAATACAAAAGTTTCTTTAAACGCCTTCTTTTCAGCCTTCTAAGATCGCTTTATAGATAAGAGACATTAAATGTGAGCAATAACAAAACCTTATATGGAAGCTTGCTTAAAGCTCATTTGTGGTTAAGACATATTTCGCTACTGACGTACATGGCTCAAACTTAGTTTGGAGGAAGTGGTTAAGCGTTCCAATGGTCCATAAGGCTAATGTCCTAATATTGTCAGGGGACCTCACTGGAAAGGTATTATGTCCGATAATGAAGAAGAGCGCTGATGAGTACATATGCCATGTCTTCGGTAGGTTATGGACTTTAAAAAGTTCAGAAGTTATGGAGATGATTGAAAGGGTATCTAATGTAGGCTATTATCCTTACGTGTGTACACAAGATGATGTTTTAGAAATTCAGAGGAATCCATCTAAAGGGGATGAGCTTATAAAGAATTTTATGATCCAAAGAATGGAGCAATGGCTTAAATGGTTAATTGAAAAAGTTAATGTTAAGGGAGTTAAGGTTATAGTCATGCCTGGAAACGATGATGAAAAAATTATTGATCCAGTCATAAAATCTTTTGAAGATCAAGGTGTTATATACCCATTGGATAAAGTAGTCGATTTAGGTTATAACTTCGAGATGATAAGCCTTGATTATGCTAATCTAACGCCGTGGAGTACTCCTAGGGAGCATCCAGAGGAACTATTGGAAAAGGTCATTGATAACCTCTTTAGCAAAGTTAAGGATTATAGCAAAACGATATGCAACTTTCATTGTCCACCTTATAATACTCGTTTAGACTTAGCGCCAAAGCTCGATAAACAATTGAGGAGGGTGAGGGTTATGGGACAGCCCGTCTTCGTTCACGTCGGAAGTAAGGCGATTAGAAAGGCAATCGAAAGATATCAACCGTTATTAGGCCTTCATGGACACATTCATGAATCCTTCGCTTCAGATAGGATAGGTAAGACGCTCGTCTTAAACCCAGGCTCTGAATATACAGAGGGGATTTTAAGAGGCTTTATTATCGAGTTAACGGAGAGAGGTGTGGATAAATTTTGGAAGGTGGAAGGTTGAGCCATCGCTTAACCCTAAGTTAACGGCGATGTATGAAACTATGTTATGATAGCAGTCCCTTTCCTTATGAATGCCTCTATTAGCAGTTCATGGTGACGTAAGTAAATCGACTAGCAAAGCTTCATAAAACTATGCTTAACCTGCCCAGTGTTAGAGAGCCATCTGCGTCATTAATCATGCCTTACCCATCTTAATGAGATATTCTCTTACCTCCTGCTGCAACTTGGGCCATGTTCCTATCGCCCTTCTTGCATCTTCCCGCAGCCTTTCGTAGTTTAACTCTCTATATCTATGGATGAGCATATGGAGTGTAGGTATAAGCTCGAGCAACATTCCAGCCGTCTTCTCACTTATAACGCCCTTATTCTTGCATATTTCAACGTAGTCCTTGTAGTACTCAGCTACGCCTAAGTTTAAAGAAGACACCAAGCATCTCAGTAGATCCACCATGCCTTCGATGGCCGTGTGTAAGGTTCTTTCAAAAATCTTCCTAAGGTCTTTATCCTTCTTTAACACTTCAACCTTCTCCTTCTCTAAGATCGATTTTAAATTATCGATGTACTCAGGGACATGTACAGTAATCCTAGCGATTAACGCCCTATCTAATGAATTACCATAGAGCCATCTATAAAACGCCTGTTCACTTTCTTCGGTAACATCAAGCACATCTAACGGAATGCTCCTCCTAACTTTCCCCTCAGTGGAGCCCCTATCGATGAGTTTTATTCCTTCCTTCAACACTTTGACGATGAGCATAGGAGGCGCCCTATCCATCTCTAGTATTGATACCTTATCCTCCGCTAGCTTTAAAACTCTCGATATTTCCGCTGAGAGATATGGTATAACTTTACGATCATTAACCAACACCGCTAAGTCGACATCGCTCGCTGGCATACCTCTTCCCTTAGCATAGCTGCTGAAGAGATAAGCTAATTCAACCTCGTGGAACCTAGAGAAAACTTCCCTTAGCTTGCTCACGATCTCCTTAATAGCTTCTCCACCCCCTCTTGCTGTGGACTTCGGCCTCAGGCCACTTCTTACAATTGTAGATGTCGCTCTTTAAAGTTTCTAAGCGCGCCCTTACAGCGTCCGAGGCTCCTATCTATATAAAGTAAAAAATGGGGTCGTTATGCTGGTGGCAATTCAGCGTAAATACTTTTTACATCTATGCCTCTTTTTACATTATAAGTATACATCGATAGGAACACTATCGCTCCGATGAACCAAACTATCCATAACCAGAATAGATCAGGCCATAGCGGAACGGCTGGTATGAACAACGCCCATATGTAACCTCCTAGCAAGAATCCGAGCACCCCAAGTATTGATATCACAGGGATGCCGGCGACCTCGAGTTTAAACCCAACTTCGTATAAGTCCCTCCTTACGTAAGGCAATACGATGGCAGCCCAACAAGTAGGTATGGCGGAGAACCACCATATCCAAGTCGTATCTAACGCAGCGAACCCGGCTCCTAAGCCAGCGGGCCCGTAAACCATAAGGCTGTAGCAACCTAAGGCCCCTAGCATGCCGAGGAACCATGTGAAGGCTATGGCCCAATGAGGCGATGAAAACCTTGCGTTAACGTCTGCGAACTTCTCTGGGAAGAACCTATCGAATGACCATGCGAAAATGTACCTTGAGCATATGAGGTATCCGGTAGGTAAGTAGTTTAACATCCAAAATGCCACCCCGATAGCTGGAAGGAGCTGAATTATCGGAGGTAACAACGGTATGGCTAAGGTCCCAGAGTTCGGGAAGATCGGCGCGTGAATTATCTTTTCTAAGTCGCCGTATGCCAATTTATAAGCCCATATGTATTGGGCTACGAACATTTTGTCGTAAGCCTTAACGAGGCCGAGCCATGGCAAGCCGACGTAGTAAATGGCTATTAAAATGCCAGCTATGGCGACGCCTATGAGGGCTGCCTTTTTAACCTCCTTAATCTCCCCTCCAACCGATGGAGCTGCTTGCCAAGTGCCGACCCAAGCCCATCCGATGGCTACCGTTGAAACTAACGTGGCGGGTAAGCTAAACGTCCCGAACTTCTCTAGGTCAAATCCAGTTCGTAAGGCCAAATCCTGTATTCCTTCATAGGTCCCAGCTCCGAAGAAGGCGCCCCAAGCGACTTTAGTCGTCTCAGGCGTGGCCATAATGAACGCAAGCACCATCGGGATTGCGCCAATGATAGCTATGATGAACACGGTCCATAGCACTGCCCTAAGGACCCTTAGCCCAAGGAAGGTTATGATGCCGAATATCGCAACGATTACTACGGATAGCCCTAGTAACGCGCCTGGGTCCGTTAACGTACGTCCGAGCGAGATTAAGCCAGGGTCCTTCGTTATGAGGCCGTAGGCGCTGATAACCCCTCCGAGCGTCTCAAGCGCGAACCAGGATAGGATGCCGTTGCAAAGGCCCGCCGGTATGCAATAACCGTTCTGACCTAGCGTTAACTTACGTAACCTAGGTCTTCCTGCCTCGTTAAACTCATGGGCAGGCTTTCGCCCTGAACGAAGGAAGAGGGCACATATATCTGTGCTAAATACTTATGGAGCAGGTTTCTAACTGCGATG
>WUQV01000281.1 GCA_009889585.1 Candidatus Bathyarchaeota archaeon
AGGCCGCCGGAGTTTGAGGTGAAATGGGAGTAGCCGATAACGTCTTTTCGTTGACAAGACGCCGATAGATTAAGGCTTAATTTACTAATGCCTTGCTAAGTCAACAAGCTTCTTAAGTTGTCATTCGTTGCGCTAAGTTGAGACCAATTTTAAAGGCTTTGACGTTCGCCTCCTTCATCGAAGCTGGAACGCTTTTCGCAATAGCCTCATCGACGGACTCAACGCTAACGAGGCCCGTCGCGCGCGTTAAGACGCCTAACATCACGACGTTAGCGTAAAGCTCAGACCCGAGCGCTTCCTTCGAGGCCTTCGTCGCAGGAGCTTTTAAGACCTTGACGTCGGCCTTAGGGACCTCTTTAACTAAGCCCTCGTCGACGATGAGGAGCCCTCCTTCCCTTAAGTCCTTAAGATGGGCGTTTAACGCTTGTTGAGCCATGGCGACGAGAACATCGCACTTCCTCACTAACGGGAAGTCCACCTTCCCGTCCGAGATTATTACGTCGCTCTTAGCAAGGCCTCCTCGGGCCTCGGCTCCGTAGCTAGCGGTTTGGACGGCGTACTTACCGTTTAGAACGGCCGCTCGCCCTAAGATCTCGCCAGCTAAAACCGCACCTTGGCCGCCGATTCCAGCGATCCTAATTTCAACACGCCTCTTCATTATGCTCCTTATGGATTCGCATCCTCTCCTTAAGTAGTTTACGTCTTACGGGGTAATGCTCAGCGTAGTAATTCATGAAAACCGACCTTCTAATGCTGAAGGCATAAGCCTTGAAGGACGAATCGCTTTGCCCTTAACGAACTCATAGATTTAGGCTGTCGTAAAACGCTCGTATTTCGTCACTCATTACATGAACGAGCTCGATGATGCGAACGATAAGATAAACTTTAAGATAATGAGTTTGATGAGAGGCTTAGTCCATTCCATCATCTGCAAAAGCATGGTCCGATGCACTTTATTACGATGGCTTTAAGCAAATACGGCTTGGCAACCCACTGTGCATAGGCACTTGTTAGAGTTGCTTATTCAACTTTAAAGTAATGGAAAAAGGCTAGTGAGAAGGAAGGAATTTCAGGTTTCGTCTCTCCCTTATTGCAAAATTCAGAGCTTCATAGAGTGAGATGGATGATTACATGTGCACTATGTTAGCACTAAGAATACGGGTATTGTCTCAGACTGGGAGTTTTCCCAAGTTATCGATAGGTCTTTAAATGCGAAAGTTACGGCTATGGAACTGAACAGGCGCTTTGTTACATACATCAATTGAGCAATTAGATCGCATTGAAAAGCATTTAGAAGAATTAAGAAAGTCTTAATTCCATGAGTATAAGTATGCAAGTTAGTCACTAAAAGGCCTCCTAGACGAAATGAGCATGCCAGTGGACGGCTCAAACCGGTGGCTCCGGGTCAAGGTCACGAAGGAAGCACAGTGTATAAGGTCTATGGGAACAGGGG
>WUQV01000282.1 GCA_009889585.1 Candidatus Bathyarchaeota archaeon
CAAGCCTGTGGAGCTTGGTGCCCGGGTTCAAATCCCGGCCTCGGCCCTTCGATTTCAGAACTTAACTGTTCGAAACCCCTTTCCTGCTACGATGACTTGAATTTGATTGGTTTAGATAGAAGTTCATGAGGAAAGGACTAGGGCCCTCAGGATGGATCTGCGAGCCTCTACCTCTTAAAGGCTAGAAGGACACGAAATAAAATTATCGCTAAAAGAAGTACGTCACCTCATGTAGATAACCAACCGCTATAGATGATGACCGAGACGAGTAAAGGATCAAAAATCGGCCGAAGCCTTGGAGAATAACAGGAAACCGCCGACGAATGAAAGCAATAAGCCAGCTAAGCCCATTTCGAAGGTTAAAAATGTTGCAATTTCAATTCTCCCTTGATATAGGACAACAGCGCTGAAGCTAGGCTCCCTTGATAAATCAGGGGCCCTAGCGCTCTGATTTCAAGAGTTAAATTTTGCAGCCTTTAATGAAGCTAAGCTGAAGGCCAAGCCGACCGGCCTGCTACGTCAAACGCGCAAGAAAGGAGGAATTGAGAGATTCTTAACGGGCCTCAGCCCCTGCTGAAGGAGGAATGAAGTTTTTTGGGACGAGGGGAATGTTAGACTCTCCTCTAACCTGTGAAGACCTTTATGGCTATAGCTATAAGTAAGGGGATTAAAACCGCAAAGGCGCCTAAAAGCCAATTGAACTTAGACGAGAGGTTAGAAACCTTATCGGAGAGACCTGATACCTCATCAGAGAGGTCTGATACCCTATCGATAAGGGCTAACACAGCGAAGTAGGTTAAAAGGGTAAAGAGCTCAGGGCTTTGTTCCTCCCCCTCTTTCCCTAACTCCTCTAAGACCTCTCTTTTCGCCTCTTCAAAGAGCTTCTTAAATTCTAAAGCCCTTCTTATCTCCTTCTTAAGCCATTCCTTATCGAAAGCCCTTTCTACTGCCCTTAAGGTGGGTTTAGTCATGGCCAAGAGTTCCCACATTTGTGGCAGGTATCCCTGCATATAAGTTTTCTTGGTAATTCCAGGCGCAAGATTCTACAGGACCCCTATTCGACTAGAAGGGAAGGGTTTGGGCATAAAGGGCGGGGATTTGAATGGGCTTTGTATCGTGGAAAGCGGAAAAACTAGGCGTTAACTAAACGCCAAACGAAAACTCCCAAACAACATGCTTCGCTTTATGGTTGAAATGAACATCTGAAGGTCGTATCGACCGATCTGTTACGTCAGATCGCACAAAATCAGGTTACTTAATCGGCTTCTGCTCGGCCAGCTTTGAAGGGATAGAGCCCAAATTTATAGCTAAGCATCTCGTTCCTTCACGTATTCCTTCAAAACGCCCATCGTCACCGATCAGTTAAACCATTACGATATTCCTCAAACCTTCACGTGTTTTACATACCTTAAATAGCTCCATCGCTTAGGCTTACTTCCTTGCATGAAGTCTGCAACTGACTCTGGCATATTTAACTTAGGCCCTATTGCATCGAATATGTTTCCTCAAGTACTTCCAATCTACGATATCCTTTGAGCGCTTGTGCAGATACGTCTTGATTGTGACATAGCAGTATTGCTTATAAGTTGCCTAGTAATTCCAATTGTATAACTTGTGATGAATGTATAATGAGCCATCTTAGTTCCCCTAAAGTACCCTAGCGGTATAATGCAAAAGTTATCATATTTCTCTATCACTAATGAATTGCTTTGAACCTCATTATTGCATTTACGGTTTCTTGTCACCTCAAGCCACTATCCAATACGAAATTATAAATTGCCTAATAATGTGGCATTTTACCGACCTTGCTTTGCAACTTCCTCAAGGAGGCTGATCTCTTCATCAACTGATACCCGAACATCATCACATACATCCTTAGGCCTTCGTCCTCCCTCAATGTCATAAGCTGAGAAACATCATACAAATTGGATACTTTGCAAACTTCAACAAGTTTTGCATAGCCCTTATGAGCTAATGTCTCTGGCCTAAGCTAAGCCTTTAAACATGGCCATCGCACCCAATGGCGACTTAATCTTAGTTCGTTCATTAAGCGTAGGAGGATTTCAAAAAATTGGGATGCGTTATGAGGTTTAAGCTTGGTTCATGGCGGAGGTGGGAGCTACGCTGTAGGCGATCCAGCTGGTGGCAACTTAGTGGGCATCGTGAAGAAGGCTATGATCATCAAGATCAATGCGATAAACATTATGATGCCGCCTATGAGGACTATGAGTAAGATGGCTCCTATGAGGTATACGAGGGCCGTAGTCTTAAATAAGCCAGCCTTAAGCTTATCAGCTATAGCGTTGAAGCTCCTCCTTAAGAATATCGCCGCGATTACCATCGTAATCCATGTGATGATGAAGTACGCCAAGACCTCCACGAGAGCGCCTAAGTCGACTATTGCGACGCCGAATACTCCCGCGTAAATCGCCACGCCTCTCCACCTTCCTGAATTCATCACAAGCGGCATAACCACATGCGCCGCAGTTCAACCCAAACGCCCTCGTCCCCCTCACTCCGATAAGTACGACAGCGATGGAATCTCTAATGTTCTTCGCATCACGTTCAAAGCCCTTAAACCTCACATCTTCGTAGGGAAAACGCGTAAAGGCAAATCATGATCCTCTGGCAATCGTCGACAGCATACGATGAGGCTTATCCTTAAGTAGGATGGCCTTGCCGTCCGTCTGGCGAGGAGGCTCCACTGTCTGCTCGGTTGCCGATGTCGACGAGGCCATTGTGAAGGGCTTCTTAATCGACGCTCATCGTCATGCTTTCAATCCTGGTAAATCTTAAAAACTTCCCAGGTATAGATAGAGGGTACGTATGAGGCTAGAAAAAGACTTGCGTAGTATAATGATGAGCCTTGCTAAGGCTATCGCAGAGGCTAGGGAGAGGAAGGCCTTGGATGATAGGGCGTTAAGGGATTTAGTCGTCGCTCATTCGCTAGTTGATAGGGCTTTGATCTCCTTGGTTGCAAGAGGCTTATTAGATCCGAAGGAGGTGGAGGAGGCGATTAACGAGCTCGCAGATTTCATTAAAGGTGAAGCAGGAAAACGGACTTAAATACGCTTAATCCCATCTGATGATGGCTTATGTAAGTAGCGGTAAGGATAACGAACTTGACGAAGAGGTTCGGCATGATAGAAGCCCTTAGGGGGATATCCTTCGAGGCTTACGAAGGTGAGATATTCGGCCTCATAGGCCCGAACGGAGCTGGGAAGACGACGACTTTCAGGATCTTGGCGACGTTGATACTTCCAACGTCTGGAAGCGCTTACGTTTACGACTTCGACGTCGTGAAGGAGGCGGAGAAGGTTAGAAAGGTCATAAGCTACCTTCCAGAGGAGGTTGGAGCGTATAGGAACCTAACTGGAAGGGAATACCTAAATTACATATCGAGGGTTTACTTCAAGGGGAGGGAGGCGGAAGATACTTTCGACATAGGCCTTAAGATCTCTGGGCTTAATGATGAGGATTTAAATAGGCTGATGAAGACTTACTCTAGGGGCATGAAGCGTTGCCCTCTCTAAGGTTTATATCGATGAGTTAAGCGAGGTTCGTGGAGATCCCATGTATCGCCCTAGGAGGTTAAGGTTTGGAAGGCTTAAGATACTAGGGAAGGATCGGGCGATTGGTGAGGGAAGAGCCTCGTGACGTTGAGGGTAAAGCTAAGAATTAAGGCTGGAGGACGTGAGGTCTTAACGTCAGCTCTTATTAACACGGGATACGAGGCCGACGTGCCTTCGATACTCTTACCGAAGAAGCTCGCTGAGGCGTTGGGCTTTTACCCTCCGGCTACGGCCGATGTCGTTACGGCTCTCACCGTCGGCGGCGAGGCGTTTTTACTCAGGTCGTCGGAGCCCGTTGAGGTATCTGTGGTGACGGTTGACAAGGCAGGGGCGGCGTGATGGCGGAGGCATAGTATCAGGCATCGAAACGGAGGTGTTGGTGAGCGATTACTTAACGGGTGAGT
The DNA here is from genome assembly GCA_009889585.1 of Candidatus Bathyarchaeota archaeon. Lineage (GTDB taxonomy): Archaea > Thermoproteota > Bathyarchaeia > Bathyarchaeales > WUQV01 > WUQV01. Next base: position 3,977 of record WUQV01000282.1, read on the forward strand.
TCGTAATCCAAATACTAGACGTTAGAAGGGGCATGTGGAGGTTTGAGATGACGGGCTGATGTAGTGAGATATAGCGAAGAGCTTCAGGAATCGCTTTAACGCCTACCGTACGAGCTCCTCCAACTTTTCGCTAAACCGTTTAACGGCATCCGCATTCCTTCTCACGACGCCCATCGGCATCCAAGCCTCGTAGAAGTTCTGATGAAGGGCGTTAGCTATCGAGAACTGCCTGACGATGTCTGGATCGTCTAATTCGTCGGCTAGCTCGTCGACGAACTCCCATAAATCCCTATGGCTTTTCAGCTTCACGCCTCGCTTAGCGGCGACGGCCTTCACGATCTCAGCAGCCGCGCCCCAAAGCTTCTCCGAAGCTTGAACGGGGTCTCCCTTAGCTAAGAACTCCTCGGCCTCGTTAAGGTACTTGCGATTAAGGTTGAGGTAATGCTCGGCCGTAACCATAGCCCTCAGGCGTTAAGGGGTTTGGCTACTTAATTAAATTAAGTTTTTACGTGCTTCTATGATGAACTAATGTAGCAGGCTGGGCTATAATGAGCGAGGACGTTAGGAGGGAGGCGCTAAATTGGTACGAAGGGGCATTTGTGGACTTAGAGGAAGCGAAGGATGCCTTACCTAGAGGAAGGCCTGATTGGGCTTTGTTTGCAGCACATCAAGCAGTTTGAGAAGGCTTTGAAAGCGGCTACATGACCTTAAGGCGTGAGAGGCCTCCGAGAACTCACGACTTAGTAGAGCTCATTAGAGGCCTTGGCTTGAGATATCTAAATCTCTCGCCAAACGCTTGGTGGAGGCCTCTAAAAGGGTAGTCGAAGAGGTCGGAGTGCTTGCGGGCCTTAGAAGATAAGCGTATACCTTCATTTTTTGGTCGAGTCCTTGAGGAAGATAGATCCTGATGCCGACGTATACCTATGCGAAGTTATGCTAGAGGCGATGGTTAAAGGATAGCGACGTGAACTTGATAATCATATCGAAGGTGTTCGATGGTATGGACATAGGCGCTAGGTTCTCCTTCGTAAAGAAGCTCATGGGTTATGGGCTTTCAATCGATGTGTTAGCATATACGCCTGATGAGTTTGAAAGGATTAAGCGTAAGAGCGTCATCTTAAATGATATGCTTAGTTACGCCGTGAAGATCTCATAGGTCAAAGCTCAAAAGGCCTTTTTAGCTGCAGCCATGTAAGTTAGGCCATTTACTTGATTCGACAAAGTTGTAGAAAGCTTCAAAAGCTTTCATCACGCATTATAGTGAGCTGAGACGTTTGACGTTAAGCGATTTCGCCGTCGTAACCGAGGGTCTTACGAAGGTATACGTCGCCGGTGGCGTTAAGGTTGAGGCCTTGAGGGACGTCGACCTAAGGGTTCGAAAGGGCGAGTTCGTCGCCATAGTAGGGCCGTCGGGAAGCGGGAAGTCGACGTTGTTGAACGTCGTCGGGACGCTCGACAGGCCTACGAGCGGAAAGGTTTACGTGGATGGCGTCGACGTAAGCCGCTTAAGCCCGTCTGAGTTGGCGTACTTTAGGAATAAGAAGGTAGGCTTCGTCTTCCAAGCTTACAACTTGATAAACAGGACGACGTGCATAGCTAACGTCGAGCTTCCAGCTGTCGTCGCAGGGATTAGCCGCGATGCTAGGAGGCTTAAGGCCTTGGAGCTCCTCAAGGCCGTCGGCATTTACGACAAGGCCTATAGGAAGCCGACCGAGCTGAGCCAAGGCGAGCAACAACGCGTCGCGATAGCGAGGGCCTTGATAAACGACCCTGCGATATTGCTGGCGGATGAGCCGACGGGGAACTTAGACTCTAAGACAGGGCTTAGTATAATAGGCCTGTTACGTAAGATGAACGAGGAAATGAAGGCGACGATATTGATGGTAACGCATAACGTGGAATTCGCCAAGTTGACGAATAGGATAGTAAGGCTTAAGGACGGTAGGATAGAGGGGGAGGAGGTGTTAAGTCGATGAAGATGGCTAGGTTATTGACCGTATCCTTGCTAATCTTAACGTTCCTCGTAAGTGCGTTTTACGTAACAGACGGCCGAGCACAGCCAGTCGACATAACCCAATTTAGCGTTAAGGTTGAACCTCGCGTCTTAAGGGCTGGTGGTAACAACAGCGTAAGCATTTTCATAAGGAACTTAGGGGGGCCTGTGGCTGAGATGGACGCCGTCTTAACGCTTCCTCCTCAGTTAATACCGTTAAGCGATAACAGATGGCGCATAGGATCCCTCGATAGCGATCAAGAGGTCGTGCTTTACGCCGACGTATACGTGCCGCTCTTGGCCTCTGGGATGGCCTTGTCGGGATCCTTGACGATAAACTACAGGAGGCATGGCGAAATCGGCCTACCGCCTAAGTCGGAGCTACATGCAATAGGCTTCTTAATCGAAGGGCCTAGCAAGGCATCGCAGACCTTCATCAAGTTAAGCCCCGTCACGATAGTAGCTGGGTTGAATAACACGGTGACGTTGACGATAGCAAATAAAGGCGAGGAGATTTACGACGTGGACGTAACGATAACGATACCTCCGCCGTTAGCCCTTCTAGAGGGCAGTAGGATGACGATGGAGACCTTAAGCGCTGATGGCGTCGTGAACATGCCGTTGACGATATTCGCACCGAGCGCTAGCGCTGGCATCGCCGTAACGGGAAGCGTCACGATTCGCTACAGGCCCGGTCGAGAGCTTAAGGGCGGCGTACAAGTCGTAGAGGTCCATACGTTCGGCCTTGCGATCCGTGGAAGGCTTACGTTGATCATGTTCAAGGTCTCGGTCTCGCCTGAGGTCGTTGAAGCTGGCTCTACGTTTACCGTCATAGGTACGCTTCTCAACAAAGGGAACGTCCCAGCCCGTTACGTAAACGTATCGTTATCTTCCGATGGGCCTTTTTCATTCACGTCCGATAGCGTAAGCTTCCTAGGCGATGTCTTACCTCATGCTGACAGCTTCTTCAGCTTAATGGCATCCGTAAGGGATGACGCTCCGGAGGGCGTTTACAAGGTTAAGATATTGGTAACTTATGAGGACGATATTCACGTTGAAAGGAGTGTCGAACGTTGGGTTGAGGTCAAGGTCGTAAGGCCTTTAATGGTCGTAGCTCCGAGGCCGCAAGGCCCGATCGAAACACTTTTAAGCTACATATCGACTCCGACGGCATCACTTGCGATGTTCTTCATCATCGTAGCCTTGACCTTGGCCTTAGCCATCCAAAGGGCCGTTATGGTAAGGAGGATGAGACGTCTTCAACTCATGAGGTGAATGAGCCGTGATGGAGTTAGCTTGGAGGGCGCTTAAGGAAAGGCGTGTTAGGTCGGCCTTAACAATACTCATGGTGATGATAGCCGTTACGTTAATAGTCTCAGTTCAAGGGCTTAACGCAGGGTTTGGAGCATTTATAGATGAACAGCTTGAGACGTTAGGCGCTAACGTGTTAGTGGTTAGCAAGTCCCCCATCCTCAGGCATGGAGCGCGGATCCTAGGGACGGGGATGGAGGTAGACGAAAGGGTGGTCAACACCGTGAAGGCGATACCGGAAGTTAGGGATGTCGTGCCTTACGTAAACAGGGTCGCGTCCGTGACCTCTAAGGGCTTGATGAGGGAGGTCGTGATGATCGGGACGGACTTGACCAAGTTGAGGCTGGTATATCCGGCGTTAAAGGTTAAGGACGGGGCCATCCCGCACGTTGGCGACGTTAATAGCGTCGTCCTAGGCCACGGGGTCGCCAACCCTCCAGGTGGACAGCCGTTCGCTAAGGTCGGCGACATGGTTATGATCGAGCTCGTGACCATCGGCCAAGTCGGAGGCCATCCAACAATCGTCAAAAGGCCTTTTCAAGTCAAGGCCGTCTTAGAGCCCGTATCGTTAGTCGTCGACGACGCGATCTTCATAACGATGAAGGCGGCTGACACGTTGTTCAAGGTATCCGACAAGTACGACGGGCTTTACGTGATCACTAAAGGCCCTGAGTTCAACGAAAAGGTGGAAGCGGACATCAAGAGGGCTTATGGAGACGCCTTATACGTAACGTCCCCGAAGGCCGTGGCCCAGGTCGTTCATAGCATAAGGCAAGGCTTTGCGAATCTATTCATCAGCGTAGCCGCCGTATCGATGGTGGTCGCCTCGGTAGGGATCGTGGCATCGCTTTACACGTCCGTGCTCGAAAGGACGAAGGAGATAGGCCTCCTTAAGGCGATAGGCTTTACGGATGGCAACGTTTGTAAGCTATTCCTTTTAGAGGCGATTATGATAGGCATCATAGGCGGTACGCTCGGAATAGCATCCGGCATCTTATTCGCAAACGCCATCTCAGACTTAGTGAGGATAGGCCCTGAGGCCATCTCAGCGCCGCCGCTCTTCACGGCTCAAGACCTGATCTTAACGTGGATATCGGCCGCCGTCATAAGCGCGCTCGCAGGCCTTTACCCAGCTTACAGGGCCTCGAAGTTAGACCCAGTGGTCGCCCTTAGGAGGGAATAAGGCTTGGTGAGGCTGGGCTTGCGGTTTGTTAGACGGATGGTACTTAATGATCTCCGAGCTCTCTTCAGTTGAATCATCTTCCAAGCTCAAATCTGCTTCTTATGCCAAGGTCTCTCGATGAAGCTTAGTGGCGGGCTTTCATCGCCTACCTTCATCTTCTTCGCTGCTATAGTGAGCTGTCTCGGGGATCCTTATTGGACTATGACGAGAAGGATCCTTCCATCCCTCTTCACCCGCAGCCCTAGGCTTCATCCTTCAGCTTACGCTCCTCCCGCCGAGGGATCCTGTCATCTTTGGCTATATCTACCCTTAAGCGCCGTTTGCTTATTAGCAAGCTCCTTATTAGGTGTACGACCCCATGGGTAAGCCCAGAGATATTGCCGGAGAGCTTATGGCCTCCGCTAATGCTCAGCTTAACGTATAGTATCTTGCTATTCGCTTTAATCGTTTCCCTCTTTAAGAGTTGGAGTTTAAGGGATGAGCCTATTAAGGCTAGCAGCATCCCTCCTTTTCATAGGGATCATAAGATTTTTCCTGTCTAACGTCCCCTACTCCACCAACATGATCAAAGCGACGGGAGGAATAGCCCGGGGAACAGCGATCTACACCATCTTCTCCCCGCTGTTCGGCGAAGTCCAGCTGACCCTTGAAGTAAGCCCGCCCATGCCCCTTTTAAGCCGTGAGGAAGTAAGAATAAGGACGAAGGTGGTCTTAACCTCACCTAGCAAGGCTGCCTTAGTGGACGGCGTTTTCTATTTGCCCAAGCGTATGACTCTTCACTTCGATGAACGGGGCATATACACGCTAAATATAACCAATTTAAGCGGCGTAGAAATCGTGCCTCATGTTAACTTAATGAGTGTCTCTAAGGTGGCATGGGATAAGCCAATCATACACATGGGCGTAACGGCAAGCGGAGCTTTGCTTACGCCTTTTTGGCTGGCGTGGAGGGAGTTAGTCGTGAGGGGCACGCGTTAGCTTGCTCGACGTGAGGAGGATGGCCGACGGCAAGGTGGTTGACAGCGCTCAAGCCAGCCTCTACGCGCCTCTCGAAGGCGCCGTGCGCTATTCCATAGGCCTTAGCTCAAGAAGTCGTAAACGAAGCCGATCGCGTCCAGCTATCGTGAGGAGCTTGGGCTCCGACTTCGGAGCAGCTCAACTATTTCCTTAGCGAGGTCGCGGATGTTGACAAGCATTTCCTCAACCCTAACGAGCATTTCGCTAACTCTTCCCAGCTGGCCCATCAAAAGGTACGTCGAGGCCGCTATCAAGCCTATGAGCGTTTCCGTCGAGAAGTGGCCCCACCCGTAGATCCTAGAGAGTATGTAGTATGCTATCGACGCCACCATGCCAGCTACTCCGATCCACCCGTGGACGTTAAGCCCTTTGTACTCCCTCTTCCAAAAGCTCCTCTTCTGAGGCAAGGTTGAGCTCTCTTAGGGAAGCGTTTAAGGGACATAAAAGGCTTGCGAGCTAACACGCTCCTTGAGGCCTAGAAGTCCTTAACAATTCGTTAAGGGCTCCAGAAAACGTTGGAATCGCGTTGCAGCTTGCGATAAAAATTAAAAATGTTGGATTTGATAGCTATGGAGTAGCTTTACTGGTTTCTGGAAAAACTAAAGGCAGAAGGGTTAGAACAATTTCCTCCTCACCAGCCCTTTCAACATGACTAGAAAGTCACCATTTAGAATGACCCCATGGCATAGGTAGATTCAAATCCTGAGTTTAAATTTATCGGCTGGAAGTCCCCTTGCGAAAGCTGGGGGATGAAAGCTGAAAAGCATTTATAACCCATAGGTATTACCTTTAGGTATGGAGTTACCGAAGTTTAAGTGCTTGAGGTGCCATCATGAGTGGTATTCCAGAAGGCCAGAGAGGCCGAGGATATACCCTAAATGTAAGTCTCCCTATCGGGATAGGGAAAGAAAACATTCTCAGTTATAAGTTCCGAATATATCCTTCTAAAACCGTTCAAGCTAAACTTCAAGAGCATCTTGAATTATGTAGGCGGCTCTATAATCGGTTGCTTGAAGAATTAAATAAAGCGAAGACAGAGGACAGAAAAATGACTCAAAAAGACACTCAAGCTCTTATCGTTAAGCTTAAAAAAGAGAACCTGAGGCTAGAGCAGGTCTATTCAAAAGTCCTTCAAATGGTCAACAATCAGCTTTGGTCAAACGTCAAGGCTTTAGCCGAACTCAAGAAAAACGGCAAAAAGGTCGGAAGGCTTCGATTCAAAGGCAGAGGACGCTTCAAAACGATGAATTACAATCAATTTGGC
>WUQV01000283.1 GCA_009889585.1 Candidatus Bathyarchaeota archaeon
AACTGCAATTTCTGCACCTTGACCTGCCCTGATGGTTGTATTTATGAAATGGGAAAGAAGTCCTATTTCTTTGACCTTGACTACTGTAAAGGATGTGGCATCTGCGCCAAGGTCTGCCCGGTAAAAGATATTGAGATGATAGCGGAATAAAGGAGGGAAAATGGTAAGGAAGATGCTCCGTGGCTCGAGGGCAATCGCCGAGGCAGTAGCCCTGTGCCGTCCTGGTGTTATCTGCGCCTATCCTATAACCCCACAAACCATAATCGTTGAAGATTTAGCCAATATAGTAGCTGATGGGGAACTAAAAGCAGAGTATATAAACGCCGAAAGCGAACACTCTGCCGCCTCTATTGTCTTAGGGGCTACTCTTACCGGCGTTCGCTCCTTTACCGCCACTTGCTCACAAGGACTAATACTTATGAGTGAAGTCTTATTTAATGCCGCAGGTATGAGGGTGCCTATAGTCTTAGTCAATGCCAATCGCTCCCTCTCCGCCCCTATTAACATCTGGTGCGACCATCAAGACTCTATATCCATAAGGGATAGCGGAGTTATCCAATTTTATGCCGAGAACAACCAAGAAGCCGCTGACCTAATTTACTTAGCCTATAGGGTAGCGGAAGACCCCAGAGTAATGCTTCCCGCTATGGTCAATGCTGATGGCTTCTATCTCCCCCACGCCTATGAGGCGGTTGAAATCCCCTCCCAAGAGGAGGTGGATGCTTTTTTACCCCCATTTCAGCCAAAATATAAACTTGACCCTGAAAATCCTCTAACCTTTGGTATGCTCTGCGAGCCAGATAAATATACCGAAACCAGATTTATGATTCAGAAGACTATGGAGAGGGCTATAACTGTGATCCAAGAGGCAGCCCATCTCTTTGAAAAGGTCTTCGCCCGACCCTGCTTTGGGCTTATGGAGGAATATCGCACCGATGATGCCAATATCATCTTCTTGGGGATGGGCTCAATGGTTGCCACAATAAAGGAAGTGGTGGATGAATTAAGGGAAAGGGGGGAAAAGGTGGGAGTGTTAAAACTGATT
>WUQV01000284.1 GCA_009889585.1 Candidatus Bathyarchaeota archaeon
AGAGTACAGCGTAGCGGCATTCCTCTGCCATCAAGCATCCGAGAAGGCTTTGAAGGCCCTCTATATCGTTAAAAGGCGAAGGCTTCCGCCGATGGGCTACGACTTGGTTAAGCTAGGAATGGCCTTGGAGGTCGGCGAGCTTAGAATCCCATCAAGGAAATCTTTATATTAAGATGCGCTATGCCTAGGTGGGAACGGAATGAGAACCAAAGCTGTAGCCACAGCCGTAATTGCTCTTATAGTGCTTTTATCGAGTATAACTACACCCTTAGTCGGAGCATCAATAGGTAGGGTCTTCTACGGCATTGCTTTCATCGGCCCTGATGTAATCGATGATGTTACAGTTTATCTAGAGAAGAGAGGTAAGAGTGAAATTTATGTTAAAGTTGTATTTGAGGGGCTAGGTGAGTCCTATGAGTCAATATGTATTGAAATTGGAAGCCTTAAAAATCTTAAGGTGCTAAGCTCGCTGGATGATAAATTGTTTGTAACGTTGAATAATGATGGGATATCCGGCATAGTGAGAGACATTGCATCATTTATAGCATTGAAGGATAGGAGGGAAGCAGTAAGGATACATATGGAGGCATCAAAAAGGCTGATCGACTCAGGGATAATAAAGAGAAACGGGAGCTTACAAATTTCACAGCAACAAACGTTACAACATAGGTATTTAATTGATCAGGAGTTGCAGCTGACACAGACAGCGCAAGACGAGCAGTATGGAAGATTTGGGTATACTCAAGGTATGCAAGGGGGGCAATGGTGCTGGGAAATATATATGGATATACTTGGACAACGAAGACCAGTTGAAGGTTATGATCATACAAAATTGAAGAATCTCACATCTAAGTATATTAGAATTGATTTCCTGACAACTAAGCAATGGCCTTATCTAGACGAGCCTATGATATATCAAGGTAATGCATTCAAAATATATGTGCGGGCAAGTAGTGGGCTGCTTGATCCATACAATCCCTGTCCAAGCGGAGATGGCAATGCCTTTTCCATTACGATTCCTTTATATCTGCCAGGCATCGGATTTAAATTCATCACTATCTCATGGGCTCATGTACGAGCTGGATATTTTAAAAGCGTGAGTAGGTTGGATTGGACTAACTATGGTCCTAGAAAAAGTTACCCTGACTACTTAGCATGGAATGAGATCCTCGGCTCCCTGAATGATAATAGACCTAGGGATGTTGGTGTACGGCTCAACATAGCAGACATAGGTGGCGTATTAACGACGTATGGACTCACAGTTTGGGGGAGCGTGATTGTACATCAATATGTAGGAGAACATTTAGTATCTTACCTAATAGATTTTCCACCAAAAACGTTTAGTATAACGATAATACCTTAGGTCTTGGTGGCACCATGTCTTATCCCAAAACACTCAAAATCATCCTCATTTTTTCCATCTTAATTAATGTCGCTCTCGCTCACCAGTTAGTTATTGCTCATCAAGGCGCGGCTATAAGATTTAGGCGTGAAGTTATCGAAGTTTTAATTTCTGAAGGTTTAAGAACACGTGGTCTTATTCATGCCGTCTTAGGGCACTTGAGGAATGGGAATAATATCAGTGCCGCATACTATTTAGGCCGTTTAGAGGCGAACCTTGAAGTACTTAGAGAACTTTACGAGTCTCTCTATCATTGGTATAAGGATAGCAGGTTGTTCCACATATCCGATAAAATCGGGTACGTAGGGATGACGATAATGCTCTCCATCCGGATCAGGCTTGTTGAGGGTAGACTATCGAATGACGAGGTTGAGTTATTGGAGAAACTTGCGAATGCAACACTTAAGGCGTATGACTCTACCGCTTATCACATATGGCTTCAAGATGGAGAAAAAGCTGAATACCTAGAGAGACGCCGTAAAGAAATACCCGACTATGTTCCACCAACGATCGAGGATGCTTTAAAAGAATTATCAGAAGTTATAAGGAAAGCTAGATTGCTCAGATTAGGTTGATATCAGCGCTGGTTATTTGCCAGCTTAGATATGCGCCTTCGACTTTAGGCCTGCGCTAGGGAAAACGAAAGAGTTCGATGTCGTTCTCGATGGATTTAACAACTTCCGACGTTTGCTGTTATTGCCTTAAGCGAGGAAACAAAAGACTTAAAGATTACCTCATTATTTGATTGTATCTACAAAGTAAGAAGCCCGCTGAGCCGAAGCCTAAACGGGTCGACGCCGTTCAGCTGGACGTTCGGCTGTATCGTTAAAAAGCAAGGGCTTCCACCGAGGGGCTACGACTTGGTTAAGCTAGGAAGGGCCCTAGAGGTCGGCGAGCTCATCGACGAGCTTAAGCTTCTCAACCCTCATTACATAGTAGCCAGATATCCTAACGCAGCTAATACGATCCCCTCTGAAGCCTACACCAAAGAGATCGCCTTAAGATGTCTTCAAGCCGTAGAGAGG
>WUQV01000285.1 GCA_009889585.1 Candidatus Bathyarchaeota archaeon
GCAGCAGGTAAGCGTCCACTTATCCACATCACTGACCCTGCGGTGCCACCAGAGGCACAAATTAAATGGATTAATGAAAACAAGGAATATGCCCTCTCTTTGCCAGAGTTTGTAATAGATAAATTTCACCCACAGGCTCAGTGGGAGATTGTGAAACTAAGAACTCCTCGGGAGCAGGTAATGATTGAAAAAGTAGATAAAAAGAAAGTAGAGCAGAGGCTTGCTCTAATTCAGAAAGCACTCGTGGTGCCACAGGGATGGAAGCGTTCTAAGTGGGTTGAGCATGTGGCAAGGGAGGCAGGAATTACTGCACAGGCACTTTATGAGGCAATAAAGAAATACAAAGAAGGTGGAGTCTCAGCTATTGCAGGTAAGAAGCAAAAGGGACTCAGTGCATGGAGTCCAGAGGCTCTTGAGTATATGCAGGCTGTCTACTTAAAGGGAGTCCGTGAAGGCGGAGACATGAATAAGTTTAAGGCTTACGAGTCAGTGCTTGCTGAGGCAGAGAAGCGGGGATGGAAAGTAGGAGGTAAAAGCTCAGCCTATGAATACTTAAGCAACCTCAACCCTCTCCTTGAGTCCTATGCAAAGGGAGGGACAAGGGCTCTTGACAATATATTCTTTATAATAAGGAATTATAAAGACCTCTCTCCCTTTGAAATCATTGTTGGAGACCAGCACAGGTTTGACTTCTTTATTCACGATAGAGAGCACGATAGAGTTTTCCGTCCAGAAGGGTATTTCTTTGTAGACCTAAGAACCCGTCTTACCTACGGGTTTGCAGTGGCTGAAAGATATGACTCCTATCTTATGGGGCTTGCCTTGAGGATGGGGCTTAAGAGGTTTGGCAAGTTTGGAACTCTCTATACAGACAATGGTAAACCTGAAAACTCAAGGTTCATTAACTCAATCATCCTTGACCTTAAAGCCTTTGGCATGCAGGCAAAGGATATTGTGGAGTTATACAGGACTGGTGAGGGCTATGTTATTGAGGGGCAGGAAGGAGAGATTATTGAGGTTGTGCCAAGCGTGGCTGCATGGCGTAAGTGGGCTCGTCCCTATAATGCAAAGGCAAAGCTTGTTGAAAGATACTTCCAGACAATGGAAAAAATCCTCCTTGACTTGGGAGTACCCGGGAAGGTGAAGGAGCTCAAGGATACCTCTGAGGAGAAGGCTCAGTCAGATAGGAGACTAACAGCACTTAAAGAGGAAGGAAAGCTTTTAGACATAGATGAGTTCATCCTAAAAGTCTATGAGGCAGTTCAGGTTTATGAGACACGGAGGCATACAGCAGTGGGAAGGTCTCCAATGGAGGAGCTTATCTATGCTGTAAAAGAGGAGGGATTCGTTCCGAAGATGATTGTTGAGCCTGAGATTGATTTCATCCTCATGAAGCGTGAGACAAGGGCTGTAAATCGTGGGCGTGTAAGGGTTGATGGAATTCTTTATGAAGGTAGAGAGCTTAACGAGGGGCTATGGGATTTAGCTGATGGAACTAAGGTAGAGGTAAGGTTTGACCCCTATGACAACGAGAAATGTCTTGCAGTGAAGCCTGACGGAAGGGTTGTAGAGCTTGAGCAGGTAAAGATAGGCTCCATGAAAGACCCTGAGCTTACAAGCCAGCTTATGGAGCGGAAGCGTAGATTCATCAAAGAAGTAAAGGAGCTCTGGAAGAAGCTTACAGCACCAGTGAAAGGTATAATTGAGTACTCAAAGCATACCCAGGCTGCAATCTCGGCAAAGAAAAAGAGAGAGAAGGACCCTCGGGAAGAGCTCAAAGATATGGAATCCTTCAGGCAGACTGTGCAGCGTAAGGTTGAAGAGAGCAAGAAGGCACAGGAGAGAGTCCCTGAGTTTCAGCGTAAGACGGTCTTTCAGTCTGACATGGAGCGGTATAAGTATCTGCTAAGCTGCCTCTGTGAAGGCATTGAGATTACAGATGCTGACAGGACTTTTATGGAAATGTATGAAAGTAGAATGAGTCCCTCGGAGAGACTTAAGTGGGAAAACTTTAAGAAACTTTATCGCTATGAAAGGAGGATAAGCCATGCTGGCTGAAATTATGAAGCATCATAAACTTAGTCTCAGTCAGGTTGAGGCAATAACAGGGCTTGACAGGTCAACCCTGAGCTTAATCAGGGCAAAGAAATACAATGGCAA
>WUQV01000286.1 GCA_009889585.1 Candidatus Bathyarchaeota archaeon
CCACCCGATAGGGAGGGGGTAGTTCACATGTTATGTTCCCTCTCCTCTGGTTCACGTTTTAGACAAACCACGTCAGTAAGCGACAAGCCGCTGTATTAAGCCGGGCCATACCGTTGCCGCTTCTTTCGTAGCTAAAGCAACTCAGCCAAAGGCCGATAAAAGCCGAAAGCTCCATCGATTTAAGCCTTTCTCGACCGTTAGAAGAACGTAAAAGCTTATTAAGAAGATCTGCAGCCTAGCTCCCTAGCTAAACGATGATTAATGCCGTTCTCCGCGTCATCCGACCCAGAGGTAAAGCCGTTGGATTGCGTAAGATGCTCGACGTAAGCAGCTTAGAGGTTTGCGTATGAAGGCCGATATAACGCATGAGGACCTTTACGTTTTATTAAAGGCCTTCTTCAAGGAGAAGGGCTTAGTTAAACAACATATCGACTCTTATAATGAATTCATTAAAAGCGGTTTGCAACAAATAATCGATGAAGTAGGGGAGCTCGAAGTTGAAACGCCAAGCGGCCCGTATAAGATTAAATTCGGCAAGGTCAAGTTCGCCTATCCAGAGGCGATGCGTTATGAGATCGAAGGGCCATATGTAACTGAGAAAATAGACGAAGTGAAGCATGAGATCCTTCCTGCTGAGGCTAGGTTACGTAACCTTACGTACGCTGCGCCTATTTCTTTATTGATGACCCCTATTATAGATGGAAGGAGGGAAGAGTCTAAGCAAGTCTTCATAGGTAACATGCCGGTTATGTTAAGGTCAAATATTTGCGCTCTCTCTCGAATGAGCTTTAAGGAGCTAGTAGCTAACGGGGAGGATCCTAATGATTTCGGAGGGTATTTCATCGTTAACGGCTCTGAAAGGGTGATAGTGGCATTAGAGGAAATAGCTCCTAATAGAGCGCTAATCGATATAGACGAACGAGGAGCTACGCGAATCTATAAAGCTAAAGTATTCTCTACTTCTATTAACTTTAAGGCTAGAGTTGAAATCGTAATGAGGTCAGATAATGTTCTTTATGTAATTATGCCTGGTACTCCAGAGGAGATACCATTCGTTATCTTGATGAGAGCTTTAGGGATGAAAACGGATAAGGAGATAGCTGATGCGGTCTCTTTAGATGAAGAGATTAGAAAGGAGTTAGAGCCTTCGTTTGAAAAGGCAGCTGAAGTGGAAACGATGGAAGACGCCATCCTTTACATCGGTAGTCGCATCGCTTACGATCAAGTGAAGGAGTTTAGGATTGAGAAGGCTGAAGGCACTTTAGATAAGAACCTTTTGCCTCATATAGGTAGGACCCTTAAGGAGCGAAAGGAAAAGGCCCTTTTCCTCGCTGAAATGGCGTGCAAAGTGATCGAGCTCAAGCTCGGAAGGAGGACGCCTGACGATAAGGATCATTTGAAGAACAAGAGGTTAAGGCTCGCCGGCTCCCTTCTCGCTGACTTGTTCAGATCGGCCTTTAAAAACCTCTGTCGGGACTTGAAGTATCAATTGAAGAGAGCGGGCGTCAAAAGGTACGTCGCTGATTACTTGCCGATAGCGGTTCGTCCTAGCATCATAACTGAACAACTTCAAAACTCATTGGCGACGGGTAATTGGGGCAAGGGCCACATCGGCATAACCCAATTGTTGGATAGGACGAATTACATCTCGGCCTTAAGCCATCTCAGGAGGTCGCAATCCCCCCTTAGCCGCAGCCAGCCGAACTTCGAGGCTAGGGACCTTCACTCGACCCATTGGGGCAGGTTTTGCTCGAACGAAACGCCTGAAGGCGCGAATTGCGGTTTAGTAAAGAACCTAGCGCTTTACGCTTACGTATCCGTGGCCGTCGACTCAGAGGACGTGAAGAAGAAGCTTTACAAAATGGGCGTCGTTCCGATAGCGTTAGCTGACGACGAATTAAGGCTTAATGGGGCCAAGGTTTTCGTCGACGGGCGTTTGATAGGCTACACGGCTTCGCCCAACGAGCTCGTCGTCGAGTTCCGCGAGAGGCGAAGGAGAGGCGAGATATCGAGCGAGGTTAACATCGCGTATTATTCAAAGGCTTACGGAAGGGTCGAGGAGATATGCGTCAATTGCGATGAAGGCCGCATCCTTAGGCCGTTAATCGTCGTTAAGAACGGCAAGCCAATGCTTAAACGAGAACACGTCGAAAAGGTTCGATCCGAAGGGTGGAAGTGGAGCGACCTCGTTAAGAACGGCATAGTTGAATACTTAGACGCTGAAGAGGAGGAGAACGCTTACATCGCCTTAAAGTTCGACGAAATTACACCTCAACATACTCACGTTGAAATCGCCCCTTATGCCATCTTAGGTGTTTGCGCTTCTCTCATTCCTTACGCTGAACACAATCAATCCCCTCGTAACTCCTACGAAGCTGCGATGGCCAAGCAGGCCTTAGGGGTTTACGTAGCTAACTTCACAGAAAGGGTGGACTCACGCTCTCACATCTTACATTACCCACAGGCTCCGCTAGTGAAGGCCAAGTCTATGGAGGTCATCAAATACGACAAAAGGCCCGCCGGCCAAAATTGCATCGTAGCAGTCCTTTCGTACGAAGGTTATAACATGGAGGACGCCTTAATATTCAACAAGGCGTCTATCGAAAGAGGTTTAGGCTGTTCGACGTTTTACCGCCTTTACGAAGCTGAATGCTCTCGATACCCAGGGGGCCAAAGGGATAAGTTCGCGATACCGGAGCCTGGGTTAAGCGGATATAGAGGTGAGAATTACTACCGCTTGCTCGAGCCCGACGGCGCCGTTTACCCAGAGGCGCGCGTTAGCGGAGGAGACGTATTAATCGGAAGGATAAGCCCGCCGAGGTTCTTGGAGGAATACAAAGAGTTCGAGGTCAAAGGCCCTTCGATGAGGGATACGTCCATCGACGTGCGCCCCGCTGAATCTGGGATCGTAGACGGGGTTTACCTTACGCAGACTAGCGAAGGCCACAAGCTCATTAAGGTAAGGGTACGTGATCAACGAATACCGGAGCTCGGGGATAAGTTCGCCTCTATGCATGGGCAAAAGGGCGTCATAGGGATCATAGTACCTCAAGAGGATATGCCGTTCACCGAGGAGGGAATGGTTCCGGACGTAATCCTTAACCCTCACGCCATCCCGTCTCGTATGACGATCGGGCAGTTCATCGAATCGATGGCTGGGAAGGTCGCAGCCGTTCGAGGGAGGCCGGTCGACGGCACGCCGTTCGTTAACGAAGGGGCGGATGAACTTAAGAGGGCCTTGATAGACTTAGGGTTTAGCCATACTGGTAAGGAGGTCATGTATGATGGCGTAACGGGCGAGAAGTTCATAGTTGATGTCTTCATAGGTATAGCTTATTATCAAAAGTTACATCATATGGTGGCAGATAAGATTCATGCTAGAGCTAGAGGACAAGTACAAATGTTAACGAGACAGCCGACGGAGGGAAGGGCTAGAGGTGGAGGGTTAAGATTTGGTGAGATGGAGCGTGATTGCTTAATAGGTCATGGAGCTTCAATGCTTTTACGAGATCGTCTACTTGAAGAGTCTGATAAATATGTGTTTTACGTTTGTGAAAATTGTGGATTTATTGCTTATTATGACATTAGACAACGTAAATATGTATGTCGAATTTGTGATGAAAAAACAAGAGCATCGCCAGTTGTATCTCCATATGCTTTTAAGTTACTCTTACAAGAGTTGATGAGCATTTGCACGCTTCCTCAATTAAAGCTTAAGGAGGAGATGTAATGATAGCAGAGGAGCTTTATAAGACGATAGACGAAGTTCGATTTCGAATTATCTCACCTCAAGAGATAAGGAAGTATTCAGTCGTAGAGATCCGAACGGCGGATACGTATGATGAAGATGGGGTTCCGATAGCATCGGGGCTGATGGATGGAAGGCTTGGGGCTTTAGAGCCAGGCCAAAGGTGTAAGACTTGCGGGAACACCGCAGCTCGTTGCCCTGGCCACTTCGGCCACATAGAGCTCGCCGCTCCTGTCATCCACGTTGAGTTTACGAAGGTCATTCACGACCTCTTAAGCGCCACTTGCCGAGTCTGCGGTCGCATTTTGATAAGGCCGGGCCGCATCGTCGAGCTCAAGTCAAGAATGGAGCAATTGCGTAAGTCGACGGGCGACGTCCCGCGCGAATTTCACGAAGAGGTTCTACGGGAGGCTAAGGCGAAGGAATGCCCTTATTGCGGCGAACATCAAAGGAGGATAACATTCGAGAAGCCAACGGACTTCAAGGAGGAATCGCCTGAAGGCGTCGTAACGCTTACGCCGAGCGCCGTAAGGGAGAGGTTGGAGCGCTTGATAGATGAGGACTTGGAGCTCATGGGCTTCGACCCAAGGGCCGCTCGTCCTGAGTGGATGATCCTACAAGTCCTGCCCGTTCCGCCAGTTTACGTCAGGCCTTCGATAACGTTGGAATCCGGCATTCGATCTGAGGACGACTTAACCCATAAGCTCGTCGACATAATTAGAATCAATCAACGCTTAAAGGAGAGCATAGAGCTCGGGGCTCCTGAGTTAATTAATGAGGACTTAGCGGCCCTCCTTCAATACCACGTAACGACGTACTTCAACAACGAAGCATCCGGCATTCCGCCCGCTAGGCATCGATCTGGAAGGGCCCTTAAGGCTCTCTCTCAACGCCTTCAAGGGAAGGAGGGGCGTTTTCGAGGCAGCTTATCTGGTAAGAGGGTCGACTTTTCAGCTAGGACGGTGATATCGCCAGACCCGAACCTCGACATCGACGAAGTCGGCGTCCCATTGGATGTCGCGATGAGGATATCGACGCCTGAGAAGGTGACGGAGTGGAACTTAGAGGAAATGCGTCAATTGATAATCAACGGGCCCGATCGTTACCCAGGGGCTCTTTACTTGGTGCGCCCCGACGGGAAGAGGATTCGGCTTGAGTTCATCGTGGATCGCGTGAAGCTCGCGGAGATGCTTCAGCCAGGCTTCGTAGTCGAACGCCACCTAAGGGATGGCGACATCGTCATCTTCAACAGACAGCCATCGTTACATAGGATGTCCATAATGGCTCATCTCGTACGCGTATTACCTCATAAGACGTTTAGGCTTCACCTTTGCGCTTGCCCGCCTTATAACGCCGACTTCGACGGAGATGAAATGAACCTTCACGTACCTCAAAGCGAGGAAGCTCAAACGGAAGCGCATTTATTGATGAAGGTAGAAGGCCAAATCCTTTCGCCGAGGTTCGGAGGGCCCATAATCGGGGCGATAAGGGATTTCATAACCGCTGCTTACCTGTTGACGAAAAATTCCACGCATTTGACGAAGGATGAGGTCTGCCAGCTTTTAACGGCCGCTGATTACGAAGGCGGCATCCCAGAGCCAGACGTAAAGGAGCCGAAGCCCCTTTGGTCAGGGAAGAAAATATTCAGCTTATTTTTGCCGAAGGGCTTTAACC
>WUQV01000287.1 GCA_009889585.1 Candidatus Bathyarchaeota archaeon
GCACACTTAGTGAATAAACGCTTTAACGGTCTAGAATTAACGTATAAGCGGTACGTTACGTTTTTCCCTTTTCTCTGTATATAGATCTTCATATTACTTTCAGGTATATTAAGTATTTTTGAAATAGCTCCAACATCGACTACAAATCCTTTAATTGTATATATTACTAGTTTAACGCGATCCTTTGGAAAGTTGAGCTTATCGAAGAGACTTCTAAATACTGATATTAGCGTTAAGTTAGTATTCGTTAGACCGACGCTACTACCCCACCAATATTTATCTCCTAACCATAACCCAAGGATATATACAGGAATAAGATCTCTATTAGGGCTCATATTATCAACCTTAATGGCGACTTAGGATAAGCAACCCGGACAGCCTCTCCTATGCACCTCCTCTCAGCTAGTCTGGCAAGACCTTCAATCTGGCCTTCATCCAGCTGTCTCCCCCGGTAAGATCTCTAGGAGGGAGTGCCTAGCAAGGTGATTTAATCGCTAGGACCGCCCTCTTTCCGGTGTTGACTCCAATTAAACCGCATGCTTCACCCCTTGTGGTCTGGGAGAGGGGACAAGGATATTTGCCCCCTCTGCTCCCCCGCCAATTCAGGGGAGAAGAGGCGGAGCTGCCTCAACCTCCTTTCCTTTAAGTTTACCGTCCTAGAGGGCCTCTGGGCATACTGAAGCTCTCTAGGATTTCAGCCTTGCGGCCGTATTAGGGGAGGGCGCTAGGCTAATAACTCCATGCCCGCGACCCTCTCTCCCCAGGCGGCGGGCTTAACAGCTTCCCTGCGACACCGGAGCGACTCGTAGCCGCCCCGACACCTAGCCCGCATCGTTTACGGCTGGGACTACGGGGGTATCTAATCCCCTTCGCTCCCCCAGCTTTCGTCCCTCACCGTCAGGCGCGTTCCAGCTGGCAGCCTTCGCCACTCACCCCGCCTGTAGGAGGGTTTGCACGCGAGCCGCCTTGTTAGCATGAAACAAACAAATTCTGTCCGCAAATCGGGCAAAATTATTATGGCCAGTTATCCAGATTCGCTTAACAATCCTTTCCTCCCCCTTGATTTGGTAACTTCTATCAACATGGGGAGTTGAACAATCGATTCCTAAATCCAAGAACAATCGTCTTAACCGATTCAGATACTCATTTAATTCATAATCAAGTGAGGCTATTTTCGCAGCCTTAATTGTGATTTGCTTCGACCCGCTCTGTATTCTGACCTCAGCCTCATCGTCGCAGATAGCTCCTAGGAAGTCAGCCTTTGTCCGTTCGTCGCCCTCCATGACCATCTGCGGAACTTGAGTCGATTGCCTCGATTTCGATCCCCTCGGGGCTCCTAGGCGATACAGTTTTCTTCCGACCTCGGCAGGAAACTGTCTCTGAGGCGTGCCACCGATTGACAGCCGTCTACAGAACGTGTCCATGCCAAACAGATTTTTGACAATGTTAGTTACTACTGCCATCAATCTAGGTGAGCTATTAGTATACACGAAATAGTATTTGGTTCTATGGATATACCCGTCCCCGAAGCAATGTCCAAGCAACCTTGCTATGCTCAACGTGCTGTAATCGGCGCTCACGGCATTTAAACCCTCTGCAGGCAGACCGGTGGTCCTCCCGGGATTAACGGATTTCACCCCTACCCCGGGAATACCGCCAGCCTATCCCGCCCTCAAGCCCGACAGTACCCTCCGCGGCCCAACGATTGGATCGTTGGATTTAACGGAGGGCTTATCGAGCCGGCTACGGACGCTTTAGGCCAAATAATCGTCCTCACCACTCGGGGAGCTGGTATTACCGCGGCGGCTGACACCAGACTTGCCCTCCCCTTATTCGCCTAGCTATTTACACTAGGCAAAAGCCGCCCTCAGCGAGCGGCACTCGTGGTAGCCCCGTCGCGCTTTCGCGCATTGCGGAGTTTTCGCGACTGCTGCGCCCCGTAGGGCCTGGGCCCTTGTCTCAGTGCCCATCTCCGGGCTCCCGCTCTCACGGCCCGTACCGGTTATAGGCTTGGTGGGCTTGTAACCGAGGTTTGAATTTTCCCTCGAACTTTACCCCACCAACTACCTGATCGGCCGCAGCCTCATCCTTAAGCGACGTCAGAAGCACGGTCCTGACGTCCTTTCGATGGGGGGCCGTTCCAGAACCCCTCATCCATCGGGTGTTAGCGCCAGTTTCCCGGCGTTATCCCCGTCTTAAGGGTAGATTGGCTACGTGTTACTGAGCCGTGTGCCACGCCTCGCCGGCGGCTCGAGGCGTGCGACTTGCATGTCTTAGCCCTACCACGATAGCAGTGAGGTCCGGCAGGATCAACCGGAGTCGAAGAGGGCGTACGACCGCCACAGCTTGCGGCCGCTAGGCCGGAATTGAGGGGCGCCGAGCCCGCATCGGACCTAAGCGTGAGCTTCGGTCTTCATTAATGTTCCCGCGACCGGAGGCCAAGCTCTTCATCCTAAGCGCATAGCGCTTAACGTCGAGCCAGCGCCGCCGCCGGAGCCGCGGGCGGTATTCTATTTTAAGGAGTCCCTATATAAACATTGCTCCGGCTAAGACTTCGCTTAAAACGTCGTAGCACATCGCTTGCGAATGACTTATTAAATGATTATTAGTTCGCGCTTATGTCGTACAGGCTAAAGCATAGCGCCTTGCATCAACACGTTAAATGTAAGGCTGCTATTGCTTTCTTACCAGAGCGAAGTAGCTCGTTGAACGCATTGCAGGCCTCCTTCGTTGGTTTGATCATCAACTCGATCCCCCTTTCCGCTAAATGACGTTTAACGTCCTCTGGAACTCTTACGAGGCCTAAGTAACCAGTTCCAATGATTAATACGTCGGGCTTGGCCTCTAAGGCGTCTATCAAGTCCTCCACGTGGATTTTATGACCCTCCTTCCTCCACCAATAGCTTTTAACTCGATTCGGGAATATTATCAAGTCTGACGTGTAGGCCTTGCCGTCGACTACGATACGGCCGAAGCTATAATGCTCGATCATCAATAGTCCTACGCGCCTCCGATTTAATATTTAATTCGGCTAGATGTTAAAGGGCTGCCCTTCCATGGAGTGTAAGGGCCATTCACCTAAGATAATCGTTTCAAAGTTCGGCAAGGTTGACGATCGAGAGGTAAGCCGCATAATCGATGTAATGGAGGAGTGCTATGGGCGGCTAACGCACGATGTCGCCTTAGTTGATTTGTACGTATTCGAACGATCACATCTTCTTAAGGCCTTCTTAACGGAAGAAGCCGAGGAGTTAGGGGCTGCTCCACCTAAGTTCGACGAACTTTTCTTCGGGATGCACGACGCGTGGAGGGGGATCCCTCGCATCATATTCTGCCTCGAGAGGATGAAGGGCTTGCCTGAGTTAGTCCAAGTAGGGGGCATAAGGCATGAAGTCGGGCACTCAATCTTACACGGAGACCTGCAATACTATCTTATCCCGCTTTCATCGGAGTTATCCAACCTCGTTAAACGGTTCAACCTTCCTTCGTCGTACGCTACGGATCTGCTTTACTTAACGTCGATCGCCGTTAAGGATTACGAAGTGTCGCGCCTGCTGAAAAGGAGCGGTTACGTTGAGGATCAAGCGGCGTACGCGAAGCACTTGCTCACGCCCTCGGAGGATATGGCCTCTTGGGAGGCCTTAAAGGGCATTGCGATGGCCAAGGCCTTGTTCTTAGCATCGCAGTTAAAGTCCGTGGCTTGCGCCATCCCTTTTCTACTCGACGAAAGATTCTCCAAGGAGGCTGGCGGTTGGGTCGAAAAGGCCTTTTCATATATGCCGAGGGCCTATTACGATGAGTTCATTCACGTGGCCATCGAGACCTTCGAAGCGTTAGGGGAGGACACGTTAGACAATATTGAGAGCGCTGTACGCTCCTTCATTAATAGGTTAATTGAACCGATCCTCAAGGGCTCGTTTTAAACGAATTGCCATCGAAAGGGGGATGCTTTGAGCGAGGAACATTGTCAAAACCCATGGAAGGAGGGCTGTAAAAGCGTCGACATAGAGCTTTACATAGTTTACAAGGGGAGGAAGCTCCCGATCTGTCGTAAGTGTTGGAAGGAGATAGTTGAAAAGGACATACAATGGTAAACGTTCAGCCGTTGATGCAAAAACGCTTACATCGAGGTAATTTGCATTAATACGGACGTTGATCTAGTGATCGAAGAACTTGCACCTCAGCCTCCTCAACTTCCTCCTTAGTTAACGGCCTCGGGTAGTTGTAAAGGGGCCCGCCGGGCCTCTCGTTGTAATAAGGCCTGTTGCAACTTGGGCAGCCCGATGTAAGAAAGGGGTTTCCCGTTCGGATAACCCCGATTAAGCCCTCCCTCGAAACGTTGAAGCTAATAACCCTCCCGTGCGAGTCAAACCCTACGTCCTCGAACCTTATCATCTCGTTGATTATGAGATAACGAGCTACTTGCACACGTCGATAACTCTCAAGCGGAGGTTGAGGATGTGCTTCAAGGGCTGTCCCCGGGATCGGCGTGAACGCGAACAAGCCCGGGTTAACGCCTAAGTCCGTACACCATTGAATCGCCTTAAGGACGTCCCGCTCGGTTTCGCCAAGCCCAACGATTAAATGGGTGGTCACGCGCCCCCTTCCGAAGGCTTTTACCGCTTCTCGCAAAGCGAAGAGATGGGCCTCCCAGGAGTACGGCCCGCCGGCGAGGGATCCTTTCACCTTTTCGAATAAGTCCTTCGTCACCGCGTCCAACGGTATGCTTACCCTATCTACGCCCACCTTAACTAACTCCTCAAGCCCTTTTCTATCAAGCGGTTGACAAGAGATGGAGATCGGAACCTTCACACGCGAGCGTATAGCTTCGACGATGGCGATCACGTCTTGAAGCACGCCGGGGTAGTTCAAGGCTTCTACGCAAGCCCTCCTAATAGAGCCTCTTAAGAAGCCTCGCTCGATGCCGAAGACGACCGATCGAAGGGGGAACGTTGGCCACGTCACCCTCGACAGCAAATCCGCTCGGCTGCGGCTGCCCCTCGCTTGAGGGCAAAAGCTGCAGTTAGCGTCGCATTTCCCCTCACGATACGTCATTAGATACGCCGTAGTCGGCTCCGCATCCATCTTAATGCGAACGAGGCCCATTATCGCCGCTGATCCTATTGAAACTCGAACTCTTTCGATCGAGCTCGCAGGTTCCACCTTAAACCTCCTACCGCAGACGTTCGGCAATGCTTAAGCGTTATCGATACGTTAACGTGAGCGTGAATTACGAGGAGGTGCTTCACGCAAGCGGTGATTCGCTTAAAGAGGCGCTAGCATTAGCGCAGGCAGCTTCCTTAAAGAACTTCGGGATGAGGGTTTTATTCTACACCCCTAGCTTCGCTTACTATAGGATCAAGCGTTACAGCCCGCCGCCGGATGCATTTCCATCCATTTCGATTACAGGCTCGTATTGCGCCCTACGATGTAAGCATTGCGAGGGGAAGACGTTGAGGACTATGTACCCGGCGACAAGCCCGAGGAAGCTCCTTGAGCTTTGCGCTAAGTTAAAGAGGCGAGGGGCTATAGGCTGCCTCATCAGCGGCGGTTGTTCAACGGATGGATCCGTTCCGCTCGAAGGGTTCATCGACGCCATCTCTAAGGTGAAGCGAGAGCTAGGGCTCATCGTGACCGTTCACACGGGGCTCGTAAACTATAACGTGGCCAAGAGGTTGAAGGAAGCTGGCGTCGACTCAGCCATGCTCGACGTCATAGGTTCGGATGAGACCATAAAGGACATTTATCATCTAAACGCGTCCGTAGCCGACTTCGAACGATCCCTAAGGGCTTTGCACGAGGTTGGCATACCATCCGTTCCGCACGTTGTAGTCGGCTTGCATTACGGGAGGTTAAGCGGGGAGCTAAGGGCTTTACAAGCCGTTGAGAAGTGCTCGCCGTCCGCGGTCGTCATCATCGTATTCACGCCCATCCGAGGGACAGCCATGGAAGGGGTTCATCCGCCTAAGCCTGAGGACGTCGCCAAGGTATTGACGATCGCAAGGCTAATGTTACAAAAGACGCCGGTCATCTTAGGCTGCATGAGGCCTAAGGGAGAGTATAGAGCTCGAGTTGATGAGTTAGCCTTAAGGGCTGGGGTTAACGCTATAGCCTTCCCAACGGAAGGTGCAATAAAGCTCGTTGAATCCTTAGGTTATGAAATAACTTTTTCCCCCGTTTGTTGTTCTCAAGCTTACGTTGATGTTAAATCCTTAAGGTGAACGTCTTGCCTCAAGGATTAAAGTTAGTTCTGAGTAGAACATAAGTAAAGAGCTTAAGTAAGCGGCTTTAATTTATACATTATGAAGGTGATTTATTACTTCGTAGCGAGAGAGTTCAAAAGCCAGAAGTTCAAAGCGGATAATGAGAAGGCTGATTGGATCTACTTAAGCTTTATGCATAGCGACTTAGCATCAAACGAGCTCTTTCTTTTAATTTAAACTTAAAGCCTACTTACCACAGCACATAATCTCACGTCTAACTGGTTAAACTACTAAATGTCAACAGCCTAAATCTTCTTTTAATTAGTAAAAGGAGCCCGAAAGGACGTCGAAAAGGCAAATGGATAGCTAAAGGAAATAACCTTAATCAAAGAAAGGTCCATCAGCTAAGCGGTGAGGTCCCATTAAGCTCAGAAGAAACAAGAAATGAGCCTGAGGAGCTACGAAAAGCTAAGATAAAAGAAAGCGATCGAGAAGCGGCTAGGAATATGCTGCTTTTTGTATTTAAAGCCTAAATAGCATCTATCAAGGTCTTATGAATTATAAAGTAAGCCGAGAGA
>WUQV01000288.1 GCA_009889585.1 Candidatus Bathyarchaeota archaeon
AAGGGCGCTTATTGGGGTTACGTATTTACTGAGAGAGGGCAGTTCACATGTAACGTTGAAGAAGGTTACATGATACGAAATGGCGAGCTTGAAGAACACATAACTAACGTATCCTTTGGAGGCCTTACTCTTGAGACGTTAAGGAAGGTGAATGCGGTCGGAAGGGACTTCGAGCTTAAGCTGCCGGGATTTTGTGGAAAGGATGGCCAGCTTATGTACGTCGACGGAGGAGGCCCTCATGTTCGAGTTAAGGACGTGGTCGTTGGAGGTAGGCGTTAATGAGCTTACTCGATTTAGCGGAGAGGTCGGTTAAACGTGCGATAAAGGAAGGAGCAGGTCAAGCGGAGGCGTTCGTACAGAGGTCTAAGATCGTAAGCCTTGTGATAGAGAGGAATTACGTAAAGTCTTGTGACGTGAAGTACGATCAAGGCATCACCGTCAGGGCCTTCCTTAAAGGAGGCATGGGATTCGCCTATACGCAACTCGTCGACGAGAAAGCCGCTGATGACGTTGGCGAAAGGTCGGTTAAGCTCTCTAAGCAAGCCCATCCAGACCCTGACTTCGTCAGCTTAATCGAGCCGAAGAAAGCCCCGACCGTAGCCGGTTTATACGACAAAGAGCTTGCCGAGGTGGAAATCGATCGCGTGATAGGGATGGCTAATGAGCTAGTTAATGCGGCAAGGTCTACGACTGGAGACATATTGATAAATGGCGATATGTCGATCGTAGTGGATCAACGAGCGCTTGCGAATTCATTAGGGTTGGAAGTTGAGGAAATGGCCACGTTCATCAGCATGTATGCGATGGGTATAGTATGGAGGGCTGGAGATGTTGGCTCTTACTTCGACTTTGATCTCGGCAGGTCGCTTAAAGATGTAAAGCCTTATGAGCTAGGTGAGAAGGTCGCTAGAAGGGCTCCTGAATACCTTAACGCTAAGAAGGTTGAGACGAAGGCCTTGTCAGTTATTTTAGGGTTCACACCGACGTTCTACTTAATAACGTCAGTAATAGGGTTGGCTGCTAACGCTGAAAACGTACAAAGGGAGAGGTCGTTCCTAACCAATCGGCTTGGCGAGTCGGTGGCCTCAGAGTACGTTACGATAGTAGACGATGGGACGATACCCGGCGGCGTCTTCTCGTCGACGTACGATGGGGAAGGAACGCCTAGGAAGCGAAACGTCGTCATTGAGGGCGGGATCTTGAGGACGTATTTGCATAATTCGTATACGGCGAATAAGGCCAAGGTTGAGACTACGGCTAATGCTTTCAGACCGGATTATAGGACCCCCGTCACGATATATTCGTCTAATGTAAGGATTTCACCTCACGATTGGAGCTTTGATGAGATGATAAGCGATGTGAGGGAGGGAATATACTTTGAGGCAGGGCTTCTCAATGCCGATCCGGTTACAGGATCTATCTCAACTACGATAGACTTCGGCTTTAAAATCGAGAGAGGCGAGCTGGCTTACCCGATAAAGAACGCTTTAATCGGCTCGACAGCCCTCGAAATGCTCAAGGGGGTAAATGCCGTATCGAAGGAGGTGAGGGAGGAGGTTGGAATAGCCTTGCCGATAATTCGAGTTAAGGAGGTTCAAATAGCTGGTGCAATTTAGTAAATTGATTCTAAGGGAGGGTTAACAAAGGGAAGTAAGCTAGGTTTGCCTTACTTAGTGAAGCGTAATAGCTGGGTACAAAGCGCTAGCTATTGCTATTTTTGAGGCTTTGGCAAGGTTGTGTGAAAGATATATTAGCTTGTCCATCGCCTACCTCGGAGCAGAACAGTAAAACCGTCCCTTAATGGGAGCTAGCTTGAGGTCGAACCTTCAGTTGAACCCAGAAGCTAAGGTTCATCGATTTAATGAATAGGTATGGAGGCCATCTTTCCCAAAATAAATTGAAAGGAGATAATCATGAGCGCCATAGTTACTGAAAAGCTGGTAAAAGTATATGCAGATGCAACAGAGGCTCTTATGAACGTTGATATACGTTGTGATGAAGGACAGTTATGTTGCATAGCAGGGCTGAATGGAGCTGGTAAAGCTACACTTCTCCGCATCCTCTCTACACAACTCCTCCCCACGAGAGGTATTGCCTATGTATTAGGATTTAACGTGGTAAATGAAGCTGAAAGGATAAGAAATCGAATCGCTGTTGTCCCACAGGATGCGAGTCCTGCAGGTCACATGAGCGCCTGGCAACACGTCTATTTGTACCTTGCCTCACGAGGCATCGCCTTAGCTCAAGCTAAGAGGAGCGCGAAAAACGCTCTGGAGCTGTTAGATCTCTGGGATGTAAAAGACAAACCCGCGGCGATGTTAAGCGGTGGCCAGAGAAAAAGAATAATCGTGGCCATGGCCCTTGCAACGGATGCGGACGTAATCTTCCTTGATGAGCCGACAGCAGGTTAGATCCACTTGCAAGGAGGAATGGAAAAGTTTGCGTGAGATGGTGCAGAAGGACGCACCATCCTATTGACCACTCATTACTTAAATGAGGCTGACGCCTTGGCCGATCACGTATTTATACTAAACAAAGGCAAAATTGCAGCCTCTGGGAGGCCATCTGAACTTAAAACCCTCTTGGAAGGCAGGTTTAATATCGTGCTTGAGGGAAAGGGCGAGCTTAGTAAACTGAACGAATACGGAAGAGTTTTTGGCTGTAGGAGACCGTACAGCAGTATACCCCAATAATGAAGAAAAACTGAAGCAGTTGATCGATTATGTGACGAAAATAGGTCTTGCCGCTTCCATTCAACCAATCGATTTAGAAGATGTATTTATCAAACTGGCAGGCGAAAAATTGTGAAGTGGATTCGCAAGATACTTGCGCTGACTTGCGTCCATGGTAGCTGGTATCTGAGGAATAAGTATTGGTGGGTTGGCAGTTTGATTTATCCACTGTCCTTTTATGTCGTGCTCAGCGTGATGGGAGGAGTTGGGATGGGAGCACATGCATTAATTGGCGCGCTCATTTCCCTCATTTGGAACAGCGGCGTAGGCGCTATGCCTCAGTTTCTTTTCTCCCATAGATTTACTAAGTTAAGAGATATGTTCGTTGCCGCTCCAATACATCCGCTAACCTATATGCTAGGGGCTGCTATTAGCGTGCTTATCGCTTCCTTGCCACCGATGATAGTGCTCCTTTCCTTCTCCTAATTCACGTGCATATAACCATAATCGAACTAGCTTATTTAATACCTGTCTTACTTGCTACTTGGATTATGAGTAGCGCTTTAGGGTTTATGATCGCAGGCTATGTTAGTGACCCTACTCGCATTGGAACTATTGCTCCTTGGACTGAAGCCCTCTTAACTACATTGCCACCTGTGTATTATCCCTTAGAGATCATACCGCCACAATACTTTGCCATAGTCCTTGTTGCTCCTACAACGCATCTTGCTCAAATGGCAAGAGTTGTCACAAAAGTATCAAGTTCTGCATTTAATCCCTCGCTTCACTCCCTAGCAATTTTTGCCTACATCATAGCATTCATGCTTTTAGCTAGCTTCAAATCACGTTGGAGAGAAAAATAATGTCTTCATCATGATACATACGGACAATTATCACTAAAAGACATCAAACTGGCCTACCGAGCCTACGACTAGATCATGGGTTTAAATTCGCAACCCAGCCATATTAGCTGGCTTCGAGCTATTTTCAGGACTGTCCCGATCTACGATTTAAGCGTGCGGCTGAATAAATCCGCCACACTTTCTGAGGCGCTCAGTTGTTCATCTGTCATAGCGTCAAGAGGATCATGAGGATTAGAGGTTGGAAATCAAGAGTGAAAAATCCATCATCAATGTGCACGAATACGGTGAACTTCTTTTATGTTAAACCTTAGGTAACCTCACGATGTCCTTTAATTGATCAAAATGCCCATCGAAAGAATATATCTCCTTCAACCCGTAACTTCTCATAAATAAGTATGCAAGAGCGTCGTGGCGCTAATCCCATATTCCTTTGCAAGTGACAGGGCCGTTTCATAATGGCTTAGGCCAACGGAATAAACCTTGATGTTGTCACTGGTAACAACCCAAGCTAGGAAATCCAAAGATTTTTCAAGACCCAAGCTAGTCTCAATTATGTTAACGACTTCTGACAGATGTGCTGTCGACATGACGACCTTTTCGCCATCTTCGATTCTTTTCACTATCGCCTGTGCTTCCTCTTTAACCTTAAGTTCCTTCTGCGTCAATTTTCTACGCGGCTTAAGAAAGGCGTGAAGAAAGATGTTGGAGTCAACGAACCTCAATACGTCGCTCGCTCCAATAAGCCCTCTTCAAAGAATGTGGATTCGTGAAATCCACATCATCGGCTACCTCAATGGAATCGAACAAACTGGAAGGCGGAACGGGCTCTATTGGCGACAGTTCGATCTTCCCTTCACGCTTTATTAAGATAACCCTTCCAGATTTCCAACCACGCCTCCATGCCGCAGGGATGGCAACCCTGCCCTGCGCATCAAGCTTCTTCAAAGCAACTTCAACTGGTCTCATCGTTTTCACCAAAATGATAAAAATGGCAGATTTAAAATTTTCCCCGAAGCCAAATAGAGCGAACCTAACCCATGCTTCATGCCAAATTTCAGAACAAACTCCTTCCGTCTGTAGACGAATTAAGCTGATTCTATTGTTCGAGCTGGAAATAACATGCTTTAGGCATGTTCGGCTGGTTGGTATTAATCTGCAACCGTTAAAGGCTCGGTCGTTGACAATCGGTTGGGCCGTTAGCTGCTTATGAGTAGCGGTTTCAGCTTTTACGGGGCGTAGCCTATAAAACGCCAGCTTTAGACAGACTTAAGTAGGTAAAGACCAGCCGTCGAGGATGTATTGTCCCCTTCGTTCCAGCGATCAGCTGCCTATTGGAGGTGGCTGAGGAAGACATATTTACGAATTTTCGTGTAGAACCTCTGTAGCAGAGAAGTCTATATACCTAAGAGTAATCGATATACTTTTATGCTTCCAAAGTAGAGCTAATGTTCAAAAGGGTTAGATATCTATATTCCTAATTCCGACCAAGTAGAGCTAGTTGTCTTAACATTTCTGAATCCAGCCTTTAGAGCCAATTGAGGCGGGGTCTATAAGGGTGATATTCAACTCAAGCCCATTTAAGAGGCCTACACCTCTTAAAAAGTTATCGTCGTTTTCGATAATCCTCCTTATCATTCTTTTGAGACTACTGGCTCTATTTAAACTTGAAGCGTTAAAGTAATTTCGCTACATCGTCTACATATTGTTTAACTTTTTCAAGCTCCTTCCTAATAACTTCAACCGTATACTCTCCATCGTAAAAGCATCTTATGTGTAACGTATACTCCCTAGCCATAAGCCTATCTCCAAGGCCGAGTTGCTCAACCTCATGGTCTTTAATGCTTAGCTCCTCTAGAGCCAGCCTCTTCTGTCTATACGTTTTAATCCTCTCTTCCTCAAAGCCTCTCGTTATTAAGAGGGCAGTTGTAGCTTGAATGGTAGCATTCCATGCCTTTTCCGCAGCATCCCTAATCGTCTCATCCCTCCCTTCCTTAACGCCTCTTTCAAACTCCTTAAGGGCTGAGTCCAAGAACTTCCTAGCCTCGTAGAGGAGTTTAACCTTTGATCCCTCCACGACTTGAGGACGTTCTTCGGCCAAGTAGGTACGCCGTACATGGGATGGCTGAGAGGTTATTTAGCTTTAGCGCTTTTAGACGTGGCAGCTTTAGCCCACCTCTTAGGTGATTATGGCTTTTAATCGTTAGCTCCTTTCTAAAGCCCTCCCTTAGCTTCTTAAACAGCATTTTTAAGCAGGGATGTCTGGAGGACCGTAAGGCTCATAAAAGGTCTTAGACTTGAGAAGTCCGTTTTAGCGCTTATAAGCGACATGGCGATAGCCGGCTTAAGGCTGTTGGCGAACAAGGTCTTGCTACAATAGCAGACATTACGGCTATGACGAGAAGGAGGCCTTCGGCGTAAAGGAGTCAGAGTTCTTCGCGATAAAGCCTTCGAAGCTAAGAGGGGCCGTCGTAGAGTCCATAGTAGCCCTGGGGAGAGCAGGAATCCCTCCCCAATCCATGAACTTCTGCAGACCGCCTGTAAGTTTTATAGACTCTGTTCTACTGGTAAGGACAGGTGCAAAAGGCTTAAATACTCAAGGCAAGTCCATGCGGTGTCTCTAAATGGTCAGTGAAATCAGCCTTAAAGAGTATAAAGAGGCGTGGGGAGAGACGACCTTACGAGAGGTAAAGGAGAGGTGTTATGGGGCATACAGCCGCTTATGTCATAGTAAACGCCTTCTTAGTCTTCGTTGACTTATACGCTTGGCCACATTACCTTTGGTTTCTATGGCCTCTAGCTGGATGGGGTATAGGCCTTACTTTCCACATAATCTTCAGTAGAAAAAGCTACGTATTGGCCGATCTCAAGAAGAAAGAGGCCATGGCCGAGCTATTAGCTCGTGAAAAGAGGCCTCCATAGCTTAAAGCGATATAGGAATGGCCTTATAAGCTAAAATTTACCTCTAAAGCCTAAACGGAGGGTTACGGGAATCATGTTTAAGGATAAGGCCGTCCGTTATTTCGACGAACCAGGCCCCCAGGATACCGAGCCTTTAATCGAAGCCGTTAAGGATAGGGTCAAGGAGCTCGCTGTAAAATACGTTGTCGTAGCTTCTGAAAGCGGGAGAACGGCGTTGAAGGTCGCACGGGCGTTAAGGGATCTGAACGTGAAGGTTGTTTGCGTATCCGCTTACGCTGGGGTAAGGCTTGCTCAACCGGAGGGGAAGTGGCCAAGCATAACGGGCGATGTTAGGAAAGAGCTTGAGGATTTAGGCGTTAAAATTATCGAGGAGACCCCTTGGATTTTCAAGGGGGTTAGCTTCGACTCTCAATTCCTTAAAAGGGGTGCGCCATCGTGGGCCATTCACGAGTTTTTAAGCAGGGCCATGGGCTATGGATTTAAAACGGCGATAGAGGTGGCTTTAATCGCCGCTGAAGCTGGGGCCGTGCCGATCGACGAGGAGGTTGTGGCAATTGCGGGAACTGGTTGGCTTGGCGGTGGAGCGGATTGTGCAATGGTGGTGAGGCCTTCGGTTGTTCCTAAGGTAGTAGATGTGGAGATGGGGATAGAGGTTAGAGAGATAATAGCGATGCCAAGGATGAAGTTCGATAGAAGGTTGATCGAGAAGTTAAAAGAGGCCGGGGAAACAGTATAGATATCAAGACGATGAAGGCGAACGTGATTAAGATTAAGCGATCTCGCTTTACCGTTGCTTGTTGCTATTCGCTAATTCTAAAAACCTTTGGAATATCTATCTTCCACTATACATCGGACAGCTTTCCTTATCGCAAGGACCAGTTATGCTTCCCCTCACTTCTTCTGAAAGCCATCCAACGTACAGTTTTTGCCTTCCGATTTTATTTTCCGGATGCTTACAGTACAAGCTCCAAGCGGGCGGATTTAGCAACCCAGTAAAGTGAAAATCAGCCTCCACAGCCTCTAGATATCGGCAATTCCTTAAGAAATTCCAGAAATTAACGTTTTCAATAGCATCCTTTATTTCATCCTTACTCTCTCAAGGTCGCTCGGAAGATGCCTTAAGCATTCCTTGGCTTCATCTAAATCCAATTTAATGGTTATTTCCTTCGCCTCAGGCAACGGCCTCCTTCCCTTAGCCATCGTTTCCCCTCCTCGCTCCTTAGAACATCATGGGATAAGCGGATGACGCTTTAACTTTATCGTGCCCCCCTGTCTATTATCTCGTCGGGTAGCTCAGCTAACTCCTCAGTACTTCGGCCCCTTGCGACCTTCTCATGATCCTCCTAGGACGGCATGCACTTCAGCAATCAGAGGCATTTAATGAGCGTTTGAACCTTAGATGTGTTGATCACAAAACCTCAATACGAAGGAGGAACTTCCCCTTCGCGCCGCCGAGGGTCAAATCGAGTTTTAGCGATAACGCATATTAGGCCGGCTTACCCTATCCATGTGGTCTTGCCGGAATTAAAGAAGTTGAAAGAGCTCGTGGCAGAGGTCTGTAAGAATGTTAGTTGCGACTATGTGTTGCTCTACGGATCTTATGCCAAAGGATTGGCGAAGCCCTATAGCGATATCGATCTTGCAATAGCATTCAAAAGTGGTGAGGACGCGTTTATTAAAGCTGCAGAAGTTGCATTTGAGCTTGAGGAGATGCTGAATATAAGAGTTAGCGCAGTTCCAATAAACGCTATCGATGATTATGTGCTTAAGTACGAAGTCTATAGTGAGGGGCTCCTCTTATACTGCGAAAATTTCAAGAGGTATTTAGATGATAAGGTAAACGCCATTGACTTATTCCTAGACTTCCAGCATCATTTTGAGAAGTTCTATAGGAGAGCTAT